>CAYWAV010000001.1:0-91496 GCA_964456225.1 uncultured Chitinophaga sp.
TTCGTTATCCGTACAAAATTGAAAATTATGAACCTAATAGAAAAAAAAGAAAACGGGCAACTGATTAGTCCAATATTACCATCAAATGTTAAAAATTATTTGATAGACATTGATGGAACCGTGTGTGATGACATTCCGAATGAACAACCGGAGCGAATGGCTACAGCTACTTTGTATCCTGAAGCATTGGTAACATTAAATAAATGGTTTGATGAAGGACATATTATTACTTTTTTTACTTCACGCACTGAAGCACACAGAGAAGTAACAGAACAATGGTTAGCGGATAATGGTTTTAAATATCATGGATTGTTGATGGGAAAACCAAGAGGTGGAAATTATCATTGGATTGATAATCACATGGTGCGTGCAACAAGATATGAAGGAAGGTTTACGGATTTGATTCAGAAAGAAGTTACTATAGAAGTATTTGAAGAATAAAGCCCCACCAACCTCCCCTATGGGGAGGAGTCGAGGCAACAAATAGTTATTAACCAAATTCCTTTAAAGGGAATTGCCTCTTCCCTTTGGGAAGAGATTAAGAGATGGGCTTATGAACCAACCATTGATTGTGCCTACGATGGCAGATTATCTAGCGAAAGGAGAATCTCCCGAAATTTTATTTTGGGTAGGTTGTGCCGGTAGTTTTGATGATAGAGCAAAAAAAATCACAAAAGCCATTGTGAAAATTTTAAATCATGCGAATGTAAAGTTTGCTGTATTGGGAGTAGAAGAAAGTTGTACCGGTGATCCGGCAAAGCGTGCTGGAAACGAATTTTTGTTTCAAATGCAAGCGATGACAAACATTAATGTATTGAATGGCTACGAAGTTAAAAGAATTGTAACTGGTTGTCCGCATTGCTTCAATACACTTAAAAATGAATATCCTGCTTTGGGGGGAAACTATGAAGTGGTTCACCATACACAATTATTACAAGAATTATTAGACAGCGGAAGAATAAGGATTGAAGGAGGAAGTTTCAAAGGGAAAAAAATCACCTTCCACGATCCTTGTTATTTAGGAAGAGCGAATGATGTTTATGAAGCTCCTCGTTCGGTAATGGTAAATTTGGATGCTGAATTGATGGAAATGAAACGTTCTCGTGCCAATGGTTTATGTTGCGGAGCGGGAGGAGCACAAATGTTTAAAGAAGCAGAAAAAGGAAACAAAGAAGTAAATATTGAAAGAACTGAAGAAGCATTGGCTTTAAATCCTGATGTGATTGCAGTTGGCTGTCCCTTTTGTAATACCATGATGACTGATGGGGTGAAACACTTCAATAAAGAAAACACTGTTAAAGTATTAGATGTTGCTGAGTTAATTGCTCAAGCAAACGATTTGTAATTGAATAGTGTGTGATAGCGTCATCCTGAACTTGTTTCAGGATCTGCGCGTGAGGAATGAAAACAGGTTATGTTTATATCATGAGTAATGTAAAAAAAACAACTTTTTACATTGGTGTTACGAGCGATTTAGAAAATCGTGTAGCTGAGCATAAAGCAGGTCTCGGTTCCGTTTTTACAAGTAAATACAAACTTTTTTATCTTGTTTATTATGAGGTGATTTTTGACATCGGAGAGGCAATAAAAAGAGAAAAACAATTGAAACGATGGCATCGCGATTGGAAGATTAATTTAATTAAGTCTGTAAACCCTGAAATGCTTGAGTTGATTAATATAGGCTTACCCGCAGATCCTGAAACAAGTTCAGGATGACCAACGCTCGAAATACATTATAACAATATGACTCAAGTATCAACCATGCCAGCCAATGCCCGTTTGTGGGTTTATCAAAACAATAGAATTTTTTCTGATGCTGAGGTGAAAGCAATTGAAGAACTTGGAATACAATTTATATCCGATTGGGCTGCTCACGGAGCAAGTTTGAAAGCAAGTTTTGATGTATTGCATAATTTATTTGTTGTAATAGCAGTTGATGAAGAACAAGCAATGGCAAGTGGGTGTAGTATTGATAAATCGGTGAAATTTGTTAAGGACTTGGAAATACAGTTGAACTTGAATTTATTTGATAGAATGCAAGTTGCTTATCGTATTGGCTCCGACATTAAAATTTGCAAGTTATCCGATTTTGAAAAATTAGCTTCGCAAGGAATAGTAAACGAATCTACTATCGTTTTCAATAATATGGTGAGTACAAAAGCATCCTTTGATTCAGAATGGGAAGTTCCTCTTAAACAAAGTTGGCAAAGTAGAGTGCTGGCTTAGTCTTTGGAGTTCGATGAATCCTCCGTTTTTTTCCAGCCTTCTTCTGTAGTTGCATAAGTTGCGATTTGCTTTTCTAAATCGGTTAATTCTTTAGGTGCTCCGCTTCTTTCTTTTATTGTTTTAGTTTTTCCGTTGTATGTATAGGTGAGGTATTTGATAGGAAAGTCAGTAATGGTTCCTAAATACTCATTATTCAACGAAAAGAATTGTGCGGCTTCAAAGGCTTTAACTAGTCCATTTAGTTCTTCATTCGATATGGATTTTGTATATGTTCCGATCTTTTCTGTGTTTTGTGTTCCTACAAACGTGGAAGTGTTTGTTTCTCCATTTATTGTAAGGGTATATAGAGGGCAGCGACCAAAGCAGGGCGTTGTTTGGTAAACGATCGTCACTTTAGGAACGTTGTTTTTTGGCTTTTCAGCTAGTTTTTTAGAGCTATTGCATGGTGCAATAAACAATAAAAGGAAGGGATAGATTAAAAATTTCATTTAGTTAGCTATTAAGTATTTATTGTAATATTCAATTATTTTTTCTTTATTTTTTGAAGCAAAGTCTTTGTACTGCTCATAAAAATCAATGTGGTAGCAGGTAACCAAAACATAACAATCAAGGTAACCATCTTTTAGCATTTTTTTCGCTTCTTCTAGTGAGGCATCAGTGCTATTCTTTAGCATTTCTTCCCAACTATAAACTTCCAGGTATTTAGCTTTTGTTTCGGTAGGATTTTTTATTATTCCATTTGCGTCACAATCCTTTTTTATTTTTTCTAAGGCATTTACATAATGTGTCCACGGCTCTTTCGTGGCAACTTTTTTATCATCAACATATTCGTTTAAATCAGCTTTAGAGCTATCGTTCTTTATTTTATTTGGAAAACAACCTCTTGCAGTCCACTTGATGTCTATTTTTTTATTGTTAAGATAAGCTGCATCGTCAAGCTTTTCAAACATGCTTAAGTCTGGATAAACTGTTGTTACAGCAATGGCTTCTTCCAAGCAGTTTTTATACAATCCTTCTTTAGCATATGCATCCACTAAGTATTTTCTTGGTTCAAGTTGGTTTGGAAATTTTTGAGAAGATTCTTTAAAATATTTTATTGCTTCCACATAATTTCCTGTAAAGTAAAAACAATCTCCTAAATACAAACTAGCTTTATAAAAATTGGGTTGCTCCTCAATTGCTCTTTTGTATGATTTTGCTGCTTTTTCATAATTTTTCTTAGAAAATTCTTCTTCCGCATCATTGAAATATTTTAGTGCTTTTTTAGAAATAACAGAGTCTATTTCTTCATCAACAAAGTAATTTCTTAAAATAATACTACAGCCAGTTGCATCAGTTGATGTAAGCAGGGCTTTTTTCATTGTATTGATGTACTTATTAAAAGCTCTTTTGGATGGTTTTATGTTCCCAATTAATTCAAGAACAGAATTGGCCAAAGAGTCGTTTTTGATTTCTTTTCCATCTTTATCTTTCGTAGTAACTGTTAAATTTGTAAAAAGATTATCAGTCACCTTAGCATCTTTATATTGCTTGTAATGTATTTTCGATAAAAGATCCCAGCCATCGCCAAATTCAGGATTTTCATCCAAAACTTTTACAAGATACTTTTCGGCATCTTCAATCTTGTCTTTTTTTATAAGCTCCTTTGCTTTTTCTATTTTTTTATCAAGTGCATTGGATTGCCCAACAATAGTTGAGTAGGAAAGCATAAAAAAGCTTAGTAAGAAGAGTAGTTTTTTCATTTGATTTAGATGTTGAAAGGTTAAGTTAATTTTACCACTTGAAAATATCAAGTGCATTCAATGGCCGGTCTTTTTTCTTCCAATTAAAATCTTTCAATTTTAATTCCTTTACATCCACTTGATCCAATGGGAAAAGTGTAGCATCGGGTTTAGTGATGAAAGTTATTTTGTCTACTTTGCTGTCTTTTAAATATACTTTTAAATCGCTACAGTCGGCTCTATTTACAGCTTTTAATTCTTCTTTCTCTTTGATGAAATAAAGTGTTTGTCCGTTTCCTTGTACATTTATTAAATATAATTTATTTTTTTGAAAATAGCCATTCATTATTTTCCCTCTTATTTGATTGTAGCGAAGGCTATCTTCTTCAGAAACAATAAATGCAGCTCCTTTTAGTTCTATGGAACGAATGGATTTGCTTCCTGTAATTACTTTAATACTATCAGAAGTCAATTGATTTTCGTCCGACCATAAAACGGGTTGTCCAAACATTCTCATGGATGAATCAACTGTGCTATAATACAATGAATCGCATTTTCCTTGCAAATCTTTTTTATAAAATTTCACTTTGTGGTAAGCAAATAGTTGTTGGTTGTTTGTGTTTTCAGATTCATAAATTTTGGTGGTATCGGTACCAATAATTTTTATTTGTTTCAGTTTGCGTTTTTGTAATTCTGGTTTAGTGGATGAAAGCGAGTCGTTGCTAACTTTTTTGGAAGAAGCCAATTTATTGTCTTTTGTTTTTTTTATGTCGCCAACAGCTTTTAATGTATCGGCATGCAAGTACAAGGTGTCTTTTTCATAAATCTGTGTAAGTAATGCATCGCCTGTTACAATTGATAAATTTTTGAACTCGTAATGAATTGCACGAGCTCCTTTTATGTTCAGGTTTTGAGTTGTATCAATTATCTGTACATTTTTAACGGCCCGGCCAATTCCTTTTTTACGATCGTAATACAAACTGTCGCCAACCATTTTTTGCTCTTTGGTAAGGATATAGGAGTTTTTGCTGAATCGTGATTGGTCGTTATAGGTATCGTACCAGCCATCTTCGGCATAAATTAAATTGTCTTTGCTTTTTATGGTAGTTGGCCCAATGAAGTAAGTGACTTTTGAAGATGTGTTATATCGCATTGTATCGCAATTAATTACAAATTGCGGGTTAGTAAGCACCACATTTTTTCTAAAGGTTAGATCATTACTTTTTGCAAAAAAATAACCGGTATTGCTAGTGAGTGTGTTTTCTTTGTTGACAATACGTGCCGGAGTTACATAATAACCAACACTAGTAGAGATATCATAATTGAGTTCGTCCGTAGTGAGTTGCATGTCGCCTTTGATTACTACTACATTTTTAGTGATTAATGCTTTTTTTGTATTGCCATTGTACTTTAGAAGTTCGCCATACAAATGGATACTATCACCTTGTTGAATATGAATGTGTCCGAATGCATCCAAGGAGTTGTCTTTGTAAACATAAGCACTATCGCAAAACATTAGAGTGTTATCTTGGCTGAAGCGCACATCTCCAATTAAACGTTGTGCTCCGTTTCCTAAATTGTTATCAAATTTTAAAGAGTTGGCATGTTCAATTTTTATTTTTTTCCCTCCAGATTTAATTTCGCTTTGAGAATAGGAGAGAAGAGGGCTGATAAAGAATAGGAAATAAAAAACAGGAAATAAAAACGATTTCATTTTTTCAAAAATCAACTTTTTATTTCCTGTATATGTCATTGTTTTGGTGCGTTTTGGTTGCTGTAAAGGCCAGCCTAAACCAATCAGGCTCATTCGGGCAAGGCAATTACTATACCAGTTCTTTCTTACGCATTAGTGTTTGTGTACGATCAGGGCCAACAGAAACAATAGAAATAGACACACCGACTTCTTTTTCAATAAAATCAATATATGCGTTTAATGCTTCTGGCATTTGATCGGGACTGCTTAAGCCTGTTAAATCTTGGTTCCACCCTTTTAAAGAAGTGTAAACCGGAGAAAGCAATTCAGGTGAACAATCGTAAGGTAAATAATCAATTTTTTTGCCTTGATAGTTGTAATGCGTGCACACTTGTATGGTTTCGAAGCCACTTAAAATATCGGCTTTCATCATCATTAATTCGGTAACACCATTAATCATTACAGCATATTTCAAAGCTGGTAAATCCAACCATCCGGTTCTTCTCGGGCGGCCTGTTACGGAGCCGAATTCACGACCGTTGTTTCTTATTTTGTCGCCTATTTCATCGTGTAATTCAGTAGGAAATGGACCGCTACCAACTCGAGTACAATATGCTTTAAAAATTCCAAACACTTTTCCAATTCTGTTTGGTGCAATTCCCAATCCTGTACAAGCTCCTGCACAAATAGTGTTAGATGAAGTAACAAATGGATAAGAACCAAAATCGATATCTAACAATGAACCTTGAGCACCTTCTGCTAAAATCGCTTTGTTGTTTTTGTATGCATCATTGATATAGTGTTCGCTTTCTATTTGTTGAAATGTTTTTAATTCATCAATAGCGTTAAACCATTCTGGTTCCATCGCATTTAAGTCGTATTCAAAGTTAAGGTGACTTAATATTTGCTTGTGTTTTTCAACCAAGGCGCTGTATTTATCTTTGAAGTTTGGTAAAGAAATATCCCCAACACGGATTCCGTTTCTACCCGTTTTATCCATGTATGTTGGCCCGATTCCTTTTAAAGTAGAACCAATTTTTTCTTTTCCTTTTGCTGCTTCCGAAGCTGCATCTAGCAAGCGATGAGAAGGCAAAATTAAATGTGCTTTTGTTGAAAGCAATAATTTTGATTTTACATCTACACCCATTTTTGCCAGGGCATGGATTTCCGACATCAATACAACAGGATCAATCACTACACCGTTTCCGATAATATTTATTGCTTTATCATGAAATATACCAGATGGAATTGTTCTTAAAACATGCTTTATTCCGTTGAACTCTAACGTGTGTCCTGCATTTGGTCCACCTTGAAACCGACCAATAATATCGTATTTCGGAGTTAATACATCTACAATTTTACCTTTTCCTTCGTCTCCCCACTGAAGACCTAATAATACATCTACTTTCATTATACTGCGAATCTTATAAATATTAATTTTTATGAATGTGTGCTTTTATTAAACTAAATTATTCACCTTAAGAGTGTGTTTAGGCCTTACTGCTGCTGGGCAGTCTGTGTTTTTCATTTTTAATTATTTATTCAAAACAGCAACACCTTCTTCTACGCTATTACATACATTAAAAACACTGCTCAGTTTTGTAATAACCAAAAGCTCGGTAATTTTTTTGTTGACATTGCAAATGGCAACATCTCCTCCGGCTTTTCTTGCCTTAGTCAGAATGTTGATAATTATATTCAAACCGCTGCTGTTTAAGTATTTCAAATCATCAAGATCCAAAAGGATTTTAGTTTGATTTTTGGCAACACCTTCTTCTATTTCATCTAAAAGAGATGTGGCTTGACCGCGATCAATCAATTCACCATAAAAAAGATAGGTGTTGATTTCGCCATGTTTACTTGATTTGTAGCTAAATATCATGCTTTTATTTTTTTATCTTTTATTTTTTTATGTTCACAAATACCGTTTTTTGATAGCTTGTTACACTTTCCATAAAAATTAAGTGAATGGTGATTTATCTGAAATTGCAATACCTCTTCAGCCATTTTTTGTATTTGCTGAATGCGCGGGTCACAAAACTCAAAAACCTTTTCACAATCTTGACAAATTAAATGATCGTGCTGTTTAAATTCATGTGACTTTTCAAATTGCGCCAGATTTTTGCCGAATTGATGTTTGGTAACCAAGCTGCAATTCAAAAGTAATTCAATGGTATTGTATAAAGTAGCGCGACTCACACGATACTTTTTGTTTTTCATGTGAATGTAAAGCGATTCAATATCAAAGTGACCACCATGGGAATAAATTTCACTCAAAATAGTAAAACGTTCAGGCGTTTTTCTGTGCCCATGATTTTCAAGGTATTCAGAAAAAATTTGTTTTACCGTTTCTTTCGTGTCTGTAGCCGACATTGCTCTTTAAATTAGAGGTATAAAATTACGAAAATTATTGGGATGTAGTCCGAAAGATATTCACAAAAATAAACGACTCAAATGTCTTGCAAATGAGTCGTTTATGGTATTCTTTGTTGGATAACACTGTAGCACTTGCCCTCCTTTTGGAAGTGTCAGCGAAAGGATGTTTCATATTGGAATTTGCGGGACAGCACCATTTTCTTGCAATTGCAATTCCAGCATTTACTTTTGCAATGCAACAAGCCCTTACTATTTTATTGTAATTCTACTTTCTTACGGACAAGTAAGCAAATTGCTGTATGCAACCAGTGTCGCATTGGTATCGGTGTAAGCTGGGTCTGGATAAAATGCATATCCCGAATAGTCCGCAGGGGCATAAGAAGAAGTTGGTTGTACATTAATCATGGAAACATTTGCAGTTCCCCATGATGCACAAACTGGGTTTTGTTGAGCATGTAACCATACCGATAAAAGCACAGGTTGGTCAAACATGGCAGGATCAAAAACAAATGCTTTTACACCTGTCGGAGTTTTTACACTAACTAATGGTGCAACGTGATACCACCAATTTACGCAACACCCACCCCATTTTTGCGCCTGCACCGAAAGCACATCGCCTCCCGTATTCGCAAAACTGAAAATTTTATGTGTAGCATAATGGTACTTGTTGTTCAATACATCACACATTTTGTGTGCGCGTGCATAGCAGCCATCGTCAGCATACTGGAAAGAAATACAATAATCAACACCATAAGGTCCACTGATAGCACAGCATTGCTTTGTTAAATAATTAAACATCAATTGAGCTGTCGCCATGTCGGGAACAACATTGGTTAATCCTGTACCTGGAGATGTAGTATTGATGACTCCCAATTTTGCAGGGTTATCCAATAGATCCTGGAAGGAGATTGTTTTTAAATCAATTGCTAAGCCAGATTTGATGGGAGTTTGTTTTGATGTATAGAAGGCAGACTCTTTATCAGTAAGTGCATTAATTTTTTCAATTTTTGCTTGCCAAGGATTGAAAGTAACTTTTATTTTTTCGTTGGCACTGAAAACTTTTTGCAACTGAGCAAGCATGGTAAGATCCGTTAGGTCAAATACCTGCTCATTTTTGTTAAACATGATTTTGTATGTAATGCCATCTGACAGCGCATGAATATTAGCCACCGACAAAACTTGTGTGATGGATTTGTTTTGTTCGGCTATGGTTGTAATTGCTAGTTCTGCAGAGGTTTCGATGTCTTCACCCTCTGATTCGTTTTCTTCCTTTTCACAAGAGTTTAAAAAAAGTGCGGAAGAAAGGAGTGCAATTCCGAAAATTATTGAAGTGAAAATACGAGTTATTTTTTTCATGTGGTCAAATTTTGCTTAATACAATAATAGGTTATTCTAATCAGTATTCAAAATCTAATTATAGTATTTTGCAAATTGTATTTAATTGGAGTATATTTAGAGTATTAATATAAAATTAGAATCAATTATGAAATCTTTCTCTGCTATTTTATTTGCATTCATTTTTGCAACAAATTTAAGTGCTCAAAACCACAAGGCTTGGTCTAAGCAAGTTAGAAATCACAAAGCAGTTGTGAGTGAATTGCTGCAAAATCAATTGTCTAATGCTGGTCCATCTAGAATGGTAGCAACCGAAAGGGTGATTGCTCAGAGCACCTATGACAATAGTTTTTCATCAAAGTCGGATTCGGTTAAATTGATTTATGTTTTAAATGGCGCTTCCACTTATGATTATAGCATGATGTTGTATCCTTATAATTATCCGTATAGCACCTCGCCAATGTTTAATTATTTAGGAGTTCATACCAAGCCACAAATAGAGTTCAGCAACTATTCCCATTGGACAGTGAATCCAAACACACTTGTTTATGGTTTCTACCAAAAAGAGTTGGTTGGATATGATGCGACTAGAAATTTAATTCGTGATACTGCGCTTTTTGCGGATTCGGCCATTTATCCGAATATGACTTACAAGAATACGTTTAATGCAGCAAATAATGTAGACACCAGTTATTCCTTTGTATATGTCGGAGGTAGTTCAAGCAATGCGTTCAAACAATTTTTCTCCTACAACGCTTCAAATAAAGTGATCAAGGATAGTATTTATGAATATGATAGCGGATTTTGGTATTTGGTTGCTAAAACATTTTATACCTATGATGTGTCTAATAATTTGATACAAATTGACAATTTTTCGAACAATACCGACACCACATTTACACTGCCCTTGTTAGAACAATTGAAATATGTGAATACCTATGACGCTAGCAATCGTTTAAAAACGGTCAACTGCAGCTATTATGATGGCACAGCCCTCAGTCCTTCCGCGATCGATTCATTTGCTTATACAGGCACATCTGCTTTTCATACTTCATGGAAAGAGTATCAATACGATGCAATAAATACATATTGGGCTCCGATGATTTATATGACCAAAACGCTGAACGGCTTTGGATTTCCGGATGTTATCAACATTCAAACCTTTGATAGTTTAGCGAATGCATGGGTTCCTTCTGTAAAACAAATGGCATATTATAATGCAAGCAACAACCCAATTAAGTTGGATGAATATATTTACAATTTCACTTCCTTTCCTACCACGCCCGACTTTACAACGAATTATTATTATGAATCTTTTACAAATACAACAAGCATTGCTGACGTGGATGGTTCGCCCGAATTAATAATTTTTCCAAATCCAACGTCCGACCGTATACTGATAGGTGGGATTGCAAAAAATGGTCAATCTGTATTGGTAAGATTAATTGATGCAGCAGGAAAAACACAAAAGGAGCAGGTTTTTAGGGCTTCTGGTGAAGTGGTGGAGTTGAATGTGGAGGAATTGTCAGCAGGTCTGTATCTCTTAATTGTAGACGATATTCAAAATTCCAGTGTGCGCACGAAAAGAGTCGTAAAAGTGAATTAATTTCAAATAGAAACTTTATTTTTTCAGTTAGTAGGCTTGTGCGAAGTTTTTGCTTCCCCATTTTCTCATAAAAAACTACTTTGCTGGAAGTGATTTTTATTAATTGCTGCTATCAACGCGTGTTACACTTAAAACCCCGTTCACCTTTTTTAACTTTTTCATCAATTCGGTCAAGTGGTTTGTATCGTGTACAAAAACCATTACTGTTCCGTCAAATGTTCCATCATTGGTATCAAAGCTAATCGAACGCATATTTACGTTCAATTCGTTGGAAATAATTTTTGTGATATTGTTTACTAAACCAACTTCATCAATTCCGGTAATTTTGATTCCGGATAAAAAGGAGATGAGCTCTTGGCTCGTCCATTTTGCTTTTACAACGCGGTAAGCGTAATTGGAAAGTAATTGAACAGCATTTGGACAGTTTACACGATGAATTTTAATTCCTTCATTGATGGTGATGAATCCAAAAACGTCATCACCGGGAATAGGAGTGCAGCAAGGTGAAAGTTTGTAATCAATTTTATTTAAATTTTCTCCAAGCACCAACATGTCTGATTTTCCACGTGCCGCTGTAACAAGCTGCTCTAGCGATTGAGAGGATTCTGCTTTTTTAATACTTCCTGACTTATGAATGATTTTTCCATGTTCTTGACGGAAATCTTTTAGATGTTTGACGTTGATGTTTCCAACCGCTACTCTGTAAAATAATTCTTGGCTACTTTGCAATTTAAAATAATTGGCAAGTTCGTTAATGTTATTAACGGTGAAATCAATTTTCAAATGATTGAATTTTCTTTCCAACATTTCTCTTCCATCTTCCGCAACTTTTCTTCTTACTTCTTTGAGAGCATTTTTAATTTTAGACTTTGCTCTTGCCGTTACTACATATCCCAGCCAATCTTCTTTTGGTGTTTGTTTGTTTGAAGTAAGTACTTCCACTTGATCCCCACTCTTAAGCTTATAACTTAGCGGTACTAATTTGTGATTTACTTTCGCACCAATACATTTTTCTCCCACTTTAGTATGAATGTCAAATGCAAAATCCAAAGCTGTTGCACCAATTGGTAAAGTTTTCATTTCTCCTTTCGGAGTAAAAGCAAAAATTTCTTCAGCAAAAAGATTTAGCTTGAAATCATCTAAGAACTCCATTGCATTTTCTTCCGGACTTTCAAGGATCTCACGAATTTTGCGAATCCAGTCATCTAATTGACTTTCATTTGCACTGTCTTTGTATTTCCAATGAGCTGCATATCCTTTTTCGGCAAGCTCATCCATACGAACTGTACGGATTTGTACTTCCACCCATTTTCCTTCAGGACCCATTACAGTGGTGTGCAAACTCTCATAGCCATTTGCTTTAGGCGTAGAAATCCAGTCACGAAGTCGATCCGGACTAGGATGATAAAAATCGGTTACAATGGAGTAGACTCTCCAACAATCTGTTTTTTCATTATCGGCCGGTGTGTCAATAATAATACGAATAGCAAACAAGTCGTAAATTTCTTCAAAGGGAACACCTTTATTTTTGATTTTATTGTTGATGGAAAAAATGGACTTTGGGCGTCCAATGATCTTTGTTTTTAATCCTTGCTCTTCCAGAATTTCTTTAATCGGCACCATGAACTTGTTGATGAACTTTTTGCGTTCAGGTTCTGCTTCTTTTAATCGGTGTTCGATTTCATGAAACACCTCTGGTTCCGTGTATTTTAGGCCTAAATCTTCCAACTCGCTTTTGATGACATTTAATCCAAGTCGGTGTGCTAAGGGAGCATAAAGGTATAATGTTTCAGAGGCAATTTTTAATTGTTTGTCGCGCTTCATGCTTTCAAGTGTTCGCATGTTGTGCAAGCGGTCGGCAAGCTTGATTAGGATTACGCGTACATCGTCAGAAAGTGTGAGAAGCATTTTTCTGAAGTTTTCTGCTTGCAAGGAAGAACTTTGGTCAAACACTCCTGATATTTTTGTAAGACCGTCAATAATTTTTGCTTCTTTGGGTCCAAATAAGCGTTTGATGTCCTCTAGTGTAAGATCAGTATCTTCAACAACATCGTGTAAGAGTGCACAAACAACCGATGTGGTTCCCAGTCCAATTTCTTCTGCACAAATTTGTGCAACAGCAATAGGGTGATAGATATAAGGTTCACCAGATTTTCTGCGCATATTTTTATGCGCTTCCAAAGCAATGTCAAAGGCTTTACGGATATGAATTTTATCGCCTTTTTCAAGTGTACGTTTACAAGCGTGTAAAAGTGCACGGTAACGTTTTAAAATTTCTTTTTTTTCTGCTTCTAGGTTTATTACAGGCTGTTGTTGCATAAACAATTTTCAATTTGATGTAAAGCTAATCATTTATGCTCTTTTATGAAAATATGTTAAAAGGTTGTAAAATCGTTTGAATGTTGCAATTTCTAGGGGTAAATTGCATACTTTTACCACGCATCCCCGTGCATTATACTTACTACTAATGAATAAGGTTATTACATCTGTTGCAGAAATGTATATTGATGAAGATGGTATTTTAAGAATTAAAATTCTTACAGGTACTAAGTTGACGATTGTTGCTATGAAGGAATATTTGGAGGCATCCTATAAATTGTTGAATGGAAAAAAAGCACTTGTTTTATTTGATGGCACTGCAGAGTATGAAGTAACAGAAGAGGCGAAGGCTTTCGGAGCAAGCAAAGAAGTGCAAGATACTCGTATTGCGATTGCATTTGTTACAAAGTCGATTACAAATAGTTTGATGTTTAATTTGTATTTGAAAGTTTATAAGCCAGAAGTGCCAACAAAAATGTTTTCTTCAAATGAGAGCGGATTAAAATGGCTCAGATCTTTTTATGTGATGCCTGGGGATAAATTTGAGAGAAAAAAGAAAAATTGATTAGTTATCGTTTTTTTTTAGCCAAACACACAATTGCAAGCCTGTATTAGTCCATTTCATATATGGTTTAATAAAAATATTTAGGAATTGAGGTAGGTAAGTTTCGCATACATAGTATTCGTAATGGATAACTTCGTAGTTATTCTGCTTTCCATGTGATTTAAACGATTCAAGACTGAATTCATATAAATGGTAGGGAGAGTGCATAGGACTTATGTTAGCGACATAATCCGTTCCTCTTAATCGGTAATAAAAATTAATTAATTTATTTACAAGCCAATTGGACGATGGGACTTCAATGTGAATTATTCCCTTGGGTTTTAACCATTGTAATGCTTTGTCAATAGATTCACTAGGCGAATACAAGTGTTCCAACACTGCTCCGAATGTTATAAAATCAAACTCGTTTTTGGAGTAATTGACTTCTTCAAGCATTCCTAGTTTTAATCGTTCTGGATTTATGTTCATTTTCTCAATGGCCTTTTTGTAAAAAGGTTCTGAGGGTTCTAATCCAAATGTAACAAAGCCAACTTTGTCGAGTGCAATCATGCTTTTCCCTAGGCCTGCTCCAATGTCGAGTGCTTTTAATTCTTCAAAATTTGGAACCAATCTTCGCAACACATCAATTTCATAATTAAAATAATTGTCATTGGTGTTAAAATATTCGGGTTTCCAATAGTTTTCTGGAGGTATGCCATAATGATCTTGAATGTTAAATGGAATTGGTTGTGGATTGGAAAAAATCAAGCCGCAATTAATGCATTTTACAACAGTGCTGGTAATTCCGGTTTTCGATTTTGGATTTTTTCCTTGAGATTGATTTAGTCGTTTTCCTAAAATTTTATGATTGTCATTTGACGATCCACACATATTGCAATTTGCAATTGTGATGAATTGGTACTTTATGTTTTTCATTTTATTTCTCCTTTAATTGCTCTAACTCCCATTTCCAAGCAGAACTCATCATGTCTTCCAAATTAAATTTTGGAGTCCACTGCAATATTTTTTCCGTTAGTGAATTGTCGGAATAAATGGCTCCAACATCACCTTCGCGAATCGGACCGATTTTGTAATTTAATTTTTTGCCGCTCACTTTTTCAAAAGCAGCAATTGCTTCTAATACGCTAACTCCGTTTCCTGTTCCTAAATTAAAAATGGAGAAATTGGACTTGTTTTTATTCTCTATTAAATAAGTTAAAGCTTTTATATGTGCTGTTGCAATATCGGAAACATGCACATAATCTCTGATACAAGTTCCATCTCTTGTGGGGTATTTGTCGCCATATATGGTCATTTGTGGTAATTTTTCGATAGCAGTATTTGTAATAATTGGAACTAAGTTATTTGGTTTATTTAGAGGTGATTCACCATTAAAGCCTGATACATGTGCTCCTACGGGATTAAAGTAACGTAATGCAATCGTTTGTAGTTCCGGGTTTACTTTTGCATAATCCTTAAGAATTTCCTCCCCAACTTGCTTTGTGTATGCATAAGGCGATTCAGCTTGACCAAGTGGTGTTGTTTCTTTTACAGGCAATTCTTTAATATTACCGTATACAGAGCAGGATGAAGAAAAAATAAAATTTGGAATATTATATTTTACTGAACAATCTAATATGTTGAGCAATGAATTAATGTTGTTGTGATAATATTTTTGCGGGTTTTCTACTGATTCCCCAACAGCTTTAAAAGCAGCGAAGTGAATAATACCTACGATACTATTGTCATTTTTAAAAATGGTTTCTAAAGCAGTTTTATCGCAAATGTCGATTGCATGATTGAACACTTTTTTTCCTGTAATTCTTTCGATCCTGTCAAATGTTGTAGAAGTAGAATTTGAATAGTTATCAATTGATAGAATGTTGAATGAAGTTGTTTCTAACAATTCTATAATTGTATGTGAGCCAATGTATCCAGCACCTCCAGTGACAAGTATTGTTTTTTTTAATGACATTTTATAAGTGTTATTTTGCAAAATTATGTATTACTAGCTAAAAGTACTGCAATTTATAAAACTTTGTCCTATTTTTGTTAAATAACAACAAGGCATACTCCTCCATGGTACTTAATATATTTGATTGGCTTTTAATTCCTATCTACTTTATAGGTATCTACTTTATTGCAAATTACATTCAGAAAAAAAACGAACCCAAGAAACCACTTTATAAATGGTATACCAGGGGGTTGATGGTAAAATTGATTGGAGCAATTGCAGT
This sequence comes from uncultured Chitinophaga sp., assembly GCA_964456225.1. Lineage (GTDB taxonomy): Bacteria > Bacteroidota > Bacteroidia > 2-12-FULL-35-15 > 2-12-FULL-35-15 > 2-12-FULL-35-15. The sequence continues at coordinate 16,058 of CAYWAV010000001.1, forward strand.
TTGCTTAATTTATCAATTGTATTATGCAGGTGGTGACACTACTGCATATTTTGAAACAGGAACAGCTATTTTAAATTTAGCTAACAAAGACATCACAGTTTTTTTTGATGTACTGTTTGGAAATAATTCTACAGAGAATTACAGCTATTTTGATAGTACAACAGGATGGCCTGTTTATTGGCGTGATGACAAAGCGTTATTCGTGGCTCGACTTATAGTCCCCTTGTGTTTTTTTGCTTTCAAAAATTTTGTCATTACAGCTATTTTATTGGCGTGGTTGTGTTATACAGGAATGTGGCGATTGTTTTTGCTGTTTAATGAGGAGTTTCCTGAATTGCAAAAGCAATTAGCGATTTCAATTTTGTTTATACCGTCTGTTGTTTTTTGGGGGTCGGGATTGCTAAAAGATACAATTACCATTTCAGCTGTGGGATGGTATACCTATCATTTTTATTATTTTTTCATTCGTAAAAAATACAGCCTAAGCAGTGCAGTATGTATTTTTTTTAGTGCTTTTTTATTAATTGCAATTAAACCATACATTCTGTTTGCGTTACTGCCAGGATCTATTCTTTGGTTGTCGAATCAACGTTTAAAAAAAATCCAAAGCAAAGTGTTACGTTCTATAGCAACTCCTTTCTTTATTTCAATAGGAGTTGGATTGGGTTTCTTTGTTTTGTCACAGATGGGTGATGTTTTAGGGGTTTACTCAATTGATAAAGTGTTGGACAAAGCTGTTGAATCAAATATGGATCAAAAACAGGCGTATTATGGTGGAAACAGTTTTGATATTGGCGACTTTGATGCAACTTTTTCGGGTACAATGAGTAAAGCACATTTAGCGGTTGCTGCTACGCTTTTTCGTCCTTATTTGTGGGATGCTAGAAATCCTGTTATGTTTATTTCCGCACTAGAGAATACGTATATTTTATTGTTGACACTTTTTTTGTTAATCCGACTGAAATTTGTTGGCTTCTTTTTGCTAATAGGTAAGAATCCACTTTTGTTATTTTCTGTCCTTTTTGCATTGTTCTTTGCGTTTTCAGTAGGCTTAGCAACCTCTAATTTTGGCACGTTGGTACGTTTGAAAATACCTTGTATTCCATTTTTTGTCTCAAGCTTATTTGTGTTGAAACATTTTTATGAAAAGAAAGCAAATGTTAAGCTACGTTTTTGACAAGCCATTTGTGCAGCACAATCAATATCCACAATCGATTATATAAATAGTTCTGATTATGCACTAAAAAATTATGTTTGAGCTCTAGAACATATTTGTAGTTTACAACATTAAATTGCTTGATTATTGTTTCTGATAAATAGTCATCAATTAAAAATTTTAATTCTTTCTTTAACCAGCTTTCCAAAGGAATTGCAAAACCTTGTTTCGGCCTGTCAAAAAATTTCTTGGGAACATACTGGTAAAGGATTTCTTTTAAAAGGTATTTGCTGGTGTTGTTTTTGTATTTTAATTCAGGAGACAGATTTAATGAAAATTCAATAATCCGATGGTCGAGATATGGAACCCTGGTTTCAAGTGAACAGAACATGCTTGCCCTATCTACCTTAGTTAATAAATCACCTTGAAGATGAAAATGCAAGTCGAATATAGCTTGCTTTTCCATTGGATTTAAACTGCGTTTTAAATTGTTGATTACCAGCCCAAAGTTGTCGAGCGACTCGGTATTCGTTGCCCCCGAATGATTTTTGAAGTCGTTGGTCGTAATCGAGTTGATTTCTGCTAATGAAAAGTAATTCAATTCTTGCGACAAGGTATGGCTGTATTGTAACTGTTCACTTGGATAGTTAAAATAGGCTTCGTGTCTTTTATAACGGTCATTGGATTTGGAAATTAATTTTCCAATTGGTTTTCGAAATGCTTTGATAATTGGATTGTTTAACCTTTTTGCCCATTGATAAGAACCGTATCCTAAAAAAAGTTCGTCTCCACCTTCCCCAGATAGTGCAACTGTAACATGGTTTTTGGCAAGTTTTGATACTAGTAAAGTAGGGATGGATGATGAATCGGCAAATGGTTCGCTGTAAACATCAAAAAGGTCATCAATTAAATCTATCGCATCTTTATAAGATACAATAAATTCGTGGTGATTTGTTCCAAGGTAATTTGCCACCGCTTTTGCGTAAACAGATTCGTTGTATTTGTTTTCTTCAAAACCAATAGAGAAAGTATTGACCTTTACTCCTGATAAATTTACAGCGTTAGCTGTTAATAAACTAGAGTCAATACCACCGCTTAAAAATAGACCAAAGGGAACATCACTTTTTATTTGGTATTGCACCGAACTCATAAGTAAATCGGATAGTTTTACAATAGCTTCTTTTTCTTTAGTGATTATTTTTTCGGAAATTTGTTCATTGACGTCCCAGTATTTAAATGATTGAAGATTGTTCTTTGAGATTTTTAAGGATGTTCCTGAATCTAACTTTTTTATTGATTGGTAGATGGATTCAGGAGCAGGAACAAAGCCAAGATGCAAAAAATGATAGATGCTATTTCTATTTAATTCCAAAGGAATAAAAGAGAGCTTAGTTAGTGCTTTTAATTCTGAAGCAAAGGCGAAATTTTCTCCGTCCCAGAAATAGTATAAAGGTTTTATTCCAATTCTGTCACGGGTGACAAAGAGCTCATTTTTTTTCTTGTCGTAGATTGCGATAGCAAACATTCCATTTAATTTATGCACAAAGTCTGAGCCATAATATGCATACGCCTCTAAAATTACTTCAGTATCAGATGATGTTCTAAAATGCGTGTTGTTTACTTGTTTTAATTCTGCAGCAATTTCGTTGAAGTTGTAAACTTCTCCATTGTAAACAATCACATATCGGTCGTCAGATGAATGCATTGGTTGGTTAGCAGTTTTTGCAAGATCAATGATGCTAAGTCTTCTGTGCCCAAGTGCTATTAAATCATCAGTGAAATATCCAGAAGCGTTAGGTCCACGATGGGCCAGTGAATTTGTCATCGTGTGTAATTCCTGTTCTGAAAAAACTTTTTTAGTTGAGTAGTATCCCGCAATTCCGCACATGCTATTTTAATATTAAATACTTTAGGATTGCAAAAAATCTTTTTTTGAAGATAAAAGGAGGGTACTTATGTATACCACTAATTAAAAAAGATATCCCTTCTTTTTTATGTCCTTTTATTGTTAGGTGTAGCGAAATGTAAGTATCGCAATACGAGTATATCCTTTTTTTATATGCTGAAAATTTTTCTAAAACGAGTGGGTCTTTAAAAGCACTTTCTATAGCAATATATTTATGTTCTATTAAATTTTTCGTATTGAAGTTTCTAACACTTCTCTCTGCATGATCCATTACACAACAAAGCACCTTGTTGTCAGATTTGTACCCATATTTTGCCGCAATGCGAATCCATAATTCCCAGTCTTCAGAACGTATAATTCTTCTGTCCTCATTAAATGAATAATCAGTTGTAATCTCTCGTTTAATAAAGTTGCCGATACAGCTCATAGAGTTGCCGGAGATAAGAATGTCGAGGTCATCATCTTTATATTTTATAGTTTGTATTACATTGTTTGAATCGTTCTTGATCTCATAAGCCTGATTGAAGAAAACAGGAAATAGTAATTTTGATAGTTCTGCATGGACATGGTTCAAGAGCTCAGGATAAATTATGTCATCAGAATCCAGAAAAGTGATATATCTTCCTTTTGCTTTCGAGATGCCTAAATTTCTTGCAACAGCTCTTTCTCCATTTTCTTTTTTATAATATATAATTTTTTGATCTGTATAATTTTGTATGATTTTTTCTGTTTCATCAATACTGCCGTCATCTATAATCAGAATTTCATAATTTGAATAGGTTTGATTTAAACAAGAGTCGAGAGTTCTTCTAATCGTATGGCTACGATTGAATGTTGGAATTATAATTGTAAAAAAAGGCGAGTCTGTCATTAACTGATAAAGCTTTTTATGAAATAATTAAATGTTTAATAATAGCCACAAAACGTCTGCTTAAAATTATAAAAGGCTTTTTTATAATAGCTTTTATTAAGTATTTTATTGCATCAGTTTTGTTGTTTCCTGCAAGAGCAATGTGTAAAGAAATGTAGATGTAATTATTTGAAAGGATATAGTTTTCATACATTCCGTATTTTGAAACAAATTTTTCATTGTTCATCACGTTATCAAATAATGTCTTAAATCGAATAATTAAATTTTCTTTATTCATGTGAAGAACACTTCTGTCATCATGATTGATGATGGAGGAGCTAACTGTGTTAGAGTAATGAATCTTATATTCAGAAGATAGTCGTAACCATAATTCATAGTCTTCAGAACCTGAAAGCTTCCTGTCTTCATTAAAAAGATGTTTCAATCTAATGTCTTTTCGAAGAAAAACACCATTACAACTTAATAAATTTCCTTTTTTTACTAAATTTAAATTTAAGTCGCCAGTATAATGTTGTCCTTTTAATACTAATATTCCTTCCCTATCTTTAATGTCAAAACTAATGGCAATAATCTCTGGTTTGTCTTGTTTAATAATTAATTGATATGCTTCGGACAAATGGTTTGTGTATAGAAGGTCATCAGAATCAAAAAAATTTACGTAATCACCTTTTGCAATTGATGCACCATGATTTCTTGCTGCACCTCGCTCTGAATTTTTAATTTTATGGTATTGAATTTTAGCACTGATAATGTTTTTTACGATATCTTCTGTGTTGTCCGTGCTGCCATCGTCCACTACAATTATTTCGTAGTTCGTATACGTTTGAGCCAACACCGATTCTATCGTTTTTTCAATAAATGCTGCTCTGTTGTATGTTGGTATTATAATAGAAAATAAAATATCCTTGTAGCTCATAATTTTTTGCGAGTGAAAAGCGTATATAAAAAATTATAATAATGCGCTTTTTTCAAAGTTAACGTGTTTAATATTTAAATGAATATTTTCAAATACCGGATAAATATTTTCTGAGGATTTTAATTTTCCTAATAAATTATCAGCTATTTCTCTTGCGTTATCATCAAGTTTTTCAATCGCTTTTTCAATTGCTTCGAAATCGTTATATCCGACAGTTTGCAAAATTGAAAAGAAGCTGTTTAGAAAGCTGGAATTGCTCCCAATCTGATATTGTGTGCGATTTTTTATTGCGATGATCTTCCTATTCTTTGGGTAAAAATCCAAATATTCATTTGTGTTTAATCCTAATAATTCTGCTAGGCCTAAAACATCAATTATTTTTCTTAGCTGCTTTTTATATCTGTTTATAAAATTTATTTTTTTTATTTTTTCAGATGCTGTGATTTCAGAATTTGTCCATAGCGCATAGGTAATAGAAAATTCAGCTGGATAAAATACAACATGAGGTGTGTATGTATCTATAAACTCAATGTTGCCAAAATCATTTTTATAGAACCTGTCAATTTGCATGTCGGTTATTTCAGTTTGTTTATCAATTGAATAGCCTTTTTTAAAGATTATGGATTCGTATCCGTTACCCCATGCAGCAACAGAAGTCAATATTAATTTTCCATGATGATGAATACTTTGGTGTGTAATGTCATTTCTTTTATCAGGCAATGGCATCCAGCAATGTGCAATAAAAGAAACTGTTTCATTAATCTCAATATCCAGTGCAATAACAGGATTTATCCTTTTTTGTAAAAGGAAATTGGGTTTTGATAGATTTTTGGTAATGATTTCAAAAAGTATTGTTTTGTTTTTTGCCATTTCTATTAAGAGAGGCTTACATTGTTCATGTGCTTTATAGCGACTACTTTCTTTCTTGAAGATGTCGTTTATTGTGATTGAGTAATGTTTTAAATCTACCATAAATTAAGCGATTAAGTCTTTGTATTTTCCAATTTTTGACGAGGGGATTAGAATGTAATTGCTTTCTATGAAAGCAGAGTTGAAAAGTTTTAATTTTTTAATAACTGTATCATAAATAAAAATCACGTATTTACTGCTGTCTATAAATTCTTTTAATTCATCTTCTTTTATTTTAAATCCTGCAAGAAAAAATGGATTTATTTCAAGCAAAATAATAGGTTGGTCTTTCGATAGGAGATTCTTCATCCCTTTCAATGCGAATAATTCAGCACCTTCAATATCTATTTTGATAAAGTCAATAGGTTTATTAATCTCTTTAAAATCATCTATTCTGATGATTGTGCAATTTATTTTCTCATGTGAATTAAACTTATAATGCTGATTTTTGCCCTCCAATTCGTTATTTCTGCCTGATAAATGTGCTTGCCCGGCACTATAAGCGCCAAAATTTTGTAGCGGAACTTCAAATACAGCTTGAGTATTTTCATTCCCTACGCCAAGTTGAAACAAGCTTACATTTTTAAAACTATAACTCTCAATTATTTTTTTTGCTACTTTAAATGTGAATGGAATAGGTTCAAAGGCGTATACATAACCGTTAGGGCACAAATTCGCAAAACGATGTGTGAAATAGGCGTAATTTGCACCAATATCAATTACTGAAGAGCTCTTCGAAACAAAACGGCTTAGCAGCACCATTTCTGGTTCTTCTACTAATCGCTTCTCAATATCTTTTTTCTTTGCAAAATATTGCATGAGTAAATACCCATTTTTGCCTATTAGCTTAAAAAAGAAAGGTTTAAGTATTGTACGAATGGATGAATTAACGGATGCCATAATTTCTTGAACAATTATTCTTTACACATGCTAGAATAAAGATAAAATATTTTTTGACAGTTTTATCGATTTCAGCCTGTTAATTTATGTTTACAATAGATATCTCTTGAATTATCACTTAATTCAGAGAATTTGAATATTTTTTTCGAATTTATAACATCATATACGTCATACTCAAGTTCTAATAAAAAATTAATCATGAATTGAGCTGAGTCACCTTGTTTATTTAAATTAGTGTCATCAATTTCAATGAACAAATCAGGCTTGTTTCTTTTTAATGTATTTAGAGAACCTTTTAAAACTTTCATTTCAAATCCTTCCACGTCAATTTTTATCAAATCAATTTTAGAAATATTTTTTTCTAAGATATATTCATCTAGTGTTGTAATTTTGACCGAAACCGAAGTTTGATCTAGTTCCTGAGAATTTGTTATTCTGTTTCCTCCTGAATTTGTTGAACAGACTTCAACCATTGATGAAACAGAGATTGTTTCTCCAAGTCCTGAATGCTCTAGAACAATATTATTGATATCTTTATTTAAGGATAAGTTGTATTTAAAATGTTTATGTGTTTTGTGGAAAGGTTCGAAGCTGATGATTGTACCATTTTTGCCTACACTTTTCCCTAGCATCATTGCTGTTTGACCAATATTTCCTCCAACATCGATGATTGTATACCCTTTTTTTGAGTATTTCAATACATCAAACGATGAATCATAATCGCAATAGAAATATAATAACCAGGATTGATAATCCTGAATATACAACTTATAGTTTATTCCGTATCTTTTGCAGAGTCTGACTTCATCACTTTTGAACTCATAATTTTGCGGTGCAAATTTTCTAGTAAAACGGATGGCTGGAAAATATTCAATTATCAAAATTAATACTTTTTCAAATACAGGGATTTTGAATAATCTTTGAACCGCTAATACAATTTTTCGTTTCATTAGAAGTATTAATTAACCAAATTAAGATACGATGTGCTGATGTTTTGAATATTAAATTTTTGATGGACAATGAATTTAAGATTCGCTCCCATTTTTTCCAACTCATCCTTTTTGTGATAATATTCTTTTACAAGAGTATACATTTCATTTGCGGTATCATCTTTTGAAACAAGAAACCCATTTTGTTTATGAAGTATATATTCATCAAAATCACCAACATGTTTACATACAATCGATGTCTTTTTTAATATTCCGGACTCTTTTACAACTTGATTGCTGGCCTCTGATATCGAAGGTTGCAAAAGTAAATCACTAGCTTCAACATAGTTCATTGTATTGGCTAAAAAGCCAGTGAACAGAACTTTTTCTGCTAAGTTGTTTTGTGAAATGTAAGTTTTTAAATTTTCTTTTTCCGGACCTTCATCAAGAAGAAGCATTTTAATGTCGAAATTTTCTTTAACTAATTTATTGAGAACTTCCAATGCAACAATATGTCTTTTGTTTAAATTCATTCTTCCAATAACGATAAGTAAAAACTTGCAGTTCATTTGTTCTTTGATCTTGTTTACTTCCTGAATATTAGGTTTGTCATATAATTCAAAATTATATCCTAATGGAATAACGGTTATTTTTTTTTCGTTTATTCCTTCATGCTCAATCATATGATTTTTGACAGCAGCAGAAACGACAATTATTTTTTTAGCAAACCTGTTAATGAGTTTGTCCATGAGCAAGGCATTTTTATTGCCTCTTAGTAATACATCATTTGCGTGGTGACGGCAAGGAAATACTTTTGCATTGATAAAATATTGGGCGAATACAGCAACTAAATTAACAAATTGAAGATGTGAGTATACAACATCTATTTTGTTTTTTTTACAAAATTTTATCAGATACAACCAATGCTTAATATGATAAGATAATTTATTTCCTTTCAGAACAATAGTTTCTATTTGAGCGCCAAATGCTTTCATCTTTGAATGCAATATTCCTTCTTCACATGTTGTAAGAAAATAAACAGTGTGACCTTTTTCTACGAATGCTTCCACAAGCGATTCTATAAAAACAGTGTGATGGGGATTCTGATAATATAAAAGTATGTTCACTTAGTTTGGTTTAAATTCTACATCAAATAATAAAGTATGCTCGCAAAATGTATTTTTTGAAATAGGTTTCCCATTGTGATGAATTTGCAAGTTGTACAGAATCAGCTGTTCCCAGATTTGTTCCAAAGAGTGTCCAAATTGCTTTATGTTTTCAGGGTGCAGGGCTAAAATTCCAATAGGGAAGTCTAGTTCAAAAGTTTTTTTTGCTCCTTTTAGCGCAAGTAATTCTGCTCCTTCAACATCTATTTTTAAAACATCTATTTTTAATCTATGCTGTTGTCTGAAATCATCAATGCTGTATGCCCGCACTTCTAAATTGTTCTTTGCTCTGTTTATTTCCACAATGCTATTTGCATTTGACCCTTCGCCATCATCAGACGTAAGGTTGAAAGTAATTGTTCCACTTTTATCACTTATTGCTGCATTCACAGCCTGAACATTTTTATGCTTATTGAGTTCAATTGTTTTTTTTAAAATATTAAAAGTAGAAGGGGTAGGTTCAAAGCAAAATACTTTTCCATCCTCTCCAGTTAACTCTGCGAATGGTGAAGAGTACAAGCCAATGTGTGCCCCGATATCCAATATCGTATTGTTTTTTTTGATCTCTTTTTTAAAAAAAGAAAAACTATCCTTTTCATAATTACCAAGATAGTATCTTGACCATTGTGCTGGAAAGCGGACAACAAAACCGTTAATATTCCTTGGTACTCCTTTCTGAAAAGTAAAAATATCAAGTAAATAATAAAAAACAGAATGTATGATTTTTTTCATGTTTGTATAGTAACATTATAAAAATACCGAAGTGTTATTTCTTTTTTTCCAGTTTCGTTTTATTCTTCTGTAAGCACCCAAAATATAGGTAAAATAGAATACTGTTTTACTCGAAAAATTGTTTATTAGAAATCTGAAATTGAAACTATCCGATTGTTCTTTATATAATTCTAATATTTCTTTCGCTGTTTCCTTGCGAATCTTTCCATCGTGATATTCTCTGATAGTTTGAATTATAGCCTTTGAAATCTCTTCATTAAGATAATTAGTCGCCTGAGTTTTAGAAATGCTTATCGCGTCAAGAAGTTCCTGATCATTAATAACAGTGTTGTGTTTTATGATTCTCTGTTTTTGGTGTAAAATGTGTTGTTCAATATACTTTTCTTTTGCTTCCCCTGCTCTTTCATGAAAACGTATCGCGGATAATATTTCATTGCAATATGCAACATTTCCATATTTAAGCAATTGTATTCCCATGATCCAGTCGGTTGCAATAATGTTCTTTGTAAAACCAATCTTTTTATACAATTCATGGCGGATAACGGCTCCAATAATCCAGTACTCTGAATGGTTATACATTCTTTTGGCAATTTTTGTTTTGTCATATATTCCTGTGGCAAGCTTAGAACTACGTACTATCGAAATTCTTTTACCATGCGCATCGATAATATTACTTTCACAATATGAAAAGGATAGATGCTTGTTTTCTAGCAGTGGTTGAATAGATTTAGCAATGCATTCGGGATAAATGAGATCATCCGAACTTAAAAATGAAATATATTCTCCTTTCGCTTTACTAGCAGAAAAAGTAAAATGATCAATGATGCTTAAATGATGTTCAGGCATTATTATTTTAAGCTTATCATTAGAGTACTCCTGTAATATTTGTTGAGTTTCATTAGTTGAATGATTATTTGAAACAATGATCTCAATGTTACTGTATGTTTGATTTAGAGCACTCTCTAAACTCATTCGTAAATATTCAGATTGCTGATTATAGACTGGTATAATAATACTAACTAATGGTAAACTCATACTGATTTTTTAAATTTTACTTTCATTACAAACGCTCGTAATTCAGGAATAATAATGATATAAATTAATGATATGAAAAGTAATAATAAAATGAAATAAATTATTGAAATATTGGGCATAAACTGAAGTTGAATATATTTAGCTCCGATTGCTAATATGCCTGCACTCATTAATGGCAAAGCAATGTCATTTTTATACCAATTAAATAATTCGCCTTTAAGAAATAATCGATGGAAAATCGGTATAGAAATTAAAACATATCCTGCATTTACAATTAGCCAAACAAAACTTGCTCCTAAAGCACCATGTTTTGTGGTTAGCCAAAATAAAAGGGGAACTAAAACAATAACTGCAATCAAGTTTTGGTAAATAGTAAATCTTGTTTTTCCTTTAGCTAACATATAGAAGTAAGGTGTCCACATCATACAATTGCAAATAGTTCCTGCGGCACATACTCTTAAAATGGGAGCAGTATTCATTGTAAGTACTAGATTTTTTGTCCAATGCATAAGTAGTTCTTCTCCAAAAGCAATTAAAGTAAAACCAATTGGGAATACAAGTATGGCAATCCAGCGGCAGCTTTTATGATATAATGTTATCAGTTCAGTTTCTCTGCTTTGTGCAACCAAAGCAGCTAATTTTGGGAAAATAACCGGTTGCATAGGTGAAATAAGCTGACTTATACCTCCTGCAAGTAAAAATGCTAGATTGTAATAACCAACATACTCCAACAATACTATTTTGCTTACTACAATCTTATCGATTTCCGTTATAAAAAAAGTAATCAATGAAATCCCTGTCATACCTGCTGCAAAACGCCAAATCGTCTTTAGTTGCTCTTTTGAAAATACGGCTCTTTCTTTTGTAATAGATAGTTTTTTCCATACAAAAAAGCGAAGTGAGATAGTCAGTAGAAAAATGATAAGTACCTGCCATAAAAAATAACATTCTATTGTAGGAGCAACTAATTTTAGAATGGCGATAACGCCTACAGCTTTTAAGATAGTAAATATTACATTTATTATTGCATTTGGAATTTGCTTTTCTAGGCCTGTCATAACACCATTATATATGCTGGAAGGGAATTGAAATGCGAAAACCACTCCCATCAGCATCACGGCATTTTCTATTACATCTACTTGAAGATCTTTAGCTTTTACCCAGTACAATGCAATAGGATGTGCAAGTATAATGATAAGGAAGCCTACAAGAAGTCCAATACACCAATATATAATTTCAACAGAAAGAACAAGGTCTTTCATTTCCTTTTCTTTTCCTTGCTGAACTTGTAATATTGCTATTTGTCTGCTTATTGCAGTACTTAATCCAAGGTCAAGTATTGCCAAGGAGCTTGCTAGTGTCGCATAAAAAGCCACCAGCCCATAACTCTCTGCACCAATTATTTTTACGTAAATTGGAACAAAGATTATTCCGACTATTGCAATAGTAATTCTACTGAATAGTGTTATGGATATCTTTGAAATGCTAGATTGGAGATTAAAGCGAGCCAATTTTTTATTTTATACGTTTCAAATAACCATCCGGAGCAACACTAATCATAAGTTTGTTGTTCAACGTTTGATCTATTGTAAAAGAATCATTTTTTTTTAAAAATTCCCATACAGCAGTTTTGGGATTGTTTCCGACATCCCATGGTCTATTCTCAAAAAACTTTTCTGGCATGTCTTCTACAAATGTGTCCAATACTACTAAATAACTGTCTTTACTAACAAGTGGAGAATAAAGTTCAAGTTCTTGTAAAACATGATCATGTGTGTGGTTAGAATCTAGGCAAACCATTATTTTTTTATAATTTTTACTCAACTCTTTTACTTTAGCTACTAATTCAGGATCAATAGAAGAGCCTTCAATCATTGTAATTCTTTTTGCCATTGGATGACTTTCAATTTCTTTACGATTGTGCTCCCGTATGTCTATGTCAATAGCAATTACAATTCTATCTCCACCAAGTAATTCAAGCATGGATGAGCTAAAAATAATAGATCCGCCATGTGCAATGCCTGTTTCAATAATTACATCTGGTTTAATTTCCATAATAATTTCTTGCAAGGCCATAATGTCTTCTGGAAATTGAATAATAGGTCTTCCCATCCATGAAAAATTATACACATAATTTTTTTTCATGCTTTTTTCCACCCATTGTTTTGAAATGTGTTTTAACTCAGTTTCCTTTTCATAAGAGGCAACACGATCATTCACTTCTTTTTTAAATTGTTCTACAGGATTCATAATTGGATAATTTGTGAAATTGTTAATTTGTCTAAAACATACTTAGGCACATATCCTAATTGAGATTGCGCTTTTTTTATTGAAATTATGCTGTGCATTGGCGGTGCACTTTTCTTAAATGAATCTGAAGAAATTTTTAAATAATCCAACCAGTTCTTAATGCTATAGCTTTTTCCACTACAAATATTAAAGATTCCGCTTTGCTTTGATTGTGTTGCACTCAATAGAATACCATCAATTGCATCTTCAATATATACATATCCTTTTGTATCTAATACATTTTGAGTGTGTGTGAATGATTTTTTTTCGATTGCATGCCGGAGCATTAGTTTTAAAAAAGTAGAATCATCTAAGTCAGCTGTTGTGTATTTCCCAAAAAGATTAGATAAACGACAAATAATTACTTTATAGGGACAATTTTTTGAAAAATTTAATGCAACTGATTCGGTTAACATTTTTGTTCCATTGTATACAAAATCGATATCGAGATGGCTTTTTCCTGAAGTTAAAAGAGGGTCAGTTTCCAAAAATTCAACGGTAGAGTCTTTAGTGAATCCATAAATGCGAGATGAACTTAGCAACACAAACGTTCTTTTTATTGTCACATTTTCAAAAATAAATTGGTTGACAGAAAGGTTGGAGCTTACAGTTTCCCATATTTGTGTTTTAAAATCTCCTGTATTTCCAGAGCAGTTAAATACATAATCAAATGTTTGCCCCTTAATGTTTGGCAATGTTGAACGGTTGAATGTGCAAATTTCAAACGCATGCTCCGTGTTTAGTTTTTCAAGCGAAGCAACTAAATTTCTTCCGACATATCCCATGCCGACTACGCCAATTTTTGTATTTTTAAATTTGGAAAAAAGTACAGTATTCATTTATCTAAGTCCTATTTTTTTCTCTGCTTTTTTATAATCCGTCTATTGGATGGTGTAATTTAGGGTTTTTATTTACGATGTATTTTGGACTTACATTGGTGCAAATTTTAAATAAGTTATTATCTATTAAACTTAAATTTTTTATTGCTAGCATGTTGAATCCATGTTTAGGCCCTTCAATATATGTTTCAGAAGATGGGATTAGTTCAATAGGTGTGTTTTTCATATCATAGTTGCCTTGAAAGTCTCTTATTGAAAAAACGGTGTATCCTGTATCTTTTAGAAGTTTTACTATGGGCGTGTTATCCAAACCATTTGACCAATCAACATATAAACTATGAATTTCAAAAACAATATTTGGATAATTATTGTCTTTCTTCAATTGTTGTTGTGCACCGAGAAGAATATTGTATTCAGCTCCTTCAACATCTAGCATAATTAAGTCTACATTTTCAATTGTATTTGCAGAGAGGTACTCATCAATAGTTATAGTGTTTGAGTGGGTTATATCAACTGCTGGAGTGGCAAATGCTAAATCATCAGAGTCAGATAGGTTTAAAAAAGTTTTTGAATCATTCCAAAGCCCTTTTTTTACAGAATTTATATTATTTAAATTATTTAATGCGGCATTTTCGTTTAATATTTCAATTTGCTTGTTATTTAAATCAAATGCATGAACTTTTCCATCGGTATGTTTTATAGAATTAGCTATTGGTATAACTTGATCGCCAAAATAAGCACCTCCTACAATTATATTTTTAGCATTTTTAGATAAATAAATCAATAGTTTTGTTGTTTGTGGTTCCCATGCAAATTCAGGGATCGTTGGTGCCGACATTAAAAACTCTCTTGCAATTTTAGACCCAATTCCTGTATAAAATTTATATTTCAGACCATTGGAAACAGATTTTATTACGAAGTCGTTTTCTTCAAATAATCCATCTACTAAGTGCTTGGTAACCTCTTCGCGAATATTGCCTTCATAGGCTATGTTGGTTTCTACATTTTTTATAAATTCTATAAATTTATTACGAAGGTTTTCATCTTTCCCAATTATTCTAAGCGATTTTTCTATATTTCCCATTTTAAATTGTTATTTTAACTAAATATTTTTAAATTTGGAATAGTTACAACAAACATCCCTCCCCATTCTTTTATATATGCCAATTGTTCTGTGATTTCTTCTTTTATATTCCAAGGCAATATCAATACATAATCTGGTTTTTCAGTTTTTAAACACTCTTCATTCATAACAGGAATATGACTTGCAGGTAAATGTTTCCCTTGCTTGTGCGGATTCGCATCAACAACAAAATTAATTAAATCATTTTTTATTCCACAGTAATTTAACAATGTATTTCCTTTAGCAGCAGCTCCGTAAGCAACAACTTTTTTGCCATTTTTTTTTTGTTCTAACAAAAAAAGCAAGACTTCTGTTTTTATTTTTTCTGCACGCTGTTGAAACCCTTTGTAATAGTCTAATTTGTTTATTCCTTTTTTGATTTCTTTTTCTAATAATCTACTTACGTTGATAGAAATGTTTTGTGTCTTGTTTACTTTGTGTTTTGCGTAAATTCTTAAAGAACCACCATGTGTTGGTAATTCATCTACATCGAATAACTCAAGCTCTGCATTTTCAAAAATTTGTTTTACTGTATAACAAGATAAATATGAAAAGTGTTCGTGATAAATAGTATCAAACTGATTGTGGTCGATCAACTGCATTAAATGAGGAAATTCCATGGTGATAATACCATTCGGTTTCAAAAGTAACTTCATCCCATTTACAAAATCAATAATGTCAGGAACGTGCGCCAAGACATTGTTTCCTAAAAGTAAATCCGCTGTTTGGTTTTTTGCAACAAGATCTTTTGCTAATCGAGTTCCCATAAAATCAATAACACTATCAATTCCTTTTCCTTTTGCTGCGGCTGCTGTATTTGCTGTCGGTTCA
Organism: uncultured Chitinophaga sp.; assembly: GCA_964456225.1. Lineage (GTDB taxonomy): Bacteria > Bacteroidota > Bacteroidia > 2-12-FULL-35-15 > 2-12-FULL-35-15 > 2-12-FULL-35-15. The sequence continues at coordinate 31,660 of CAYWAV010000001.1, forward strand.
ATACCAAGTACTGGAATGTTCTTTTCTTTGAAATATTGTAGTAAATAACCATCGTTACTAGCAATTTCAATCACTTGTGATTTGGAGTTGAATCCAAATCGGGCAATCATTAATTCGGCATATTTTTTTGCATGTGCTAACCAACTTGTTGAATAAGATGAAAAATAAACATAACTATTGTCAAAGATGGCATCTGATTTTTTGTATTCATCAATTTGAACCAAAAAACATTTTTCACATACAAACACTTTTAAAGGAAAAAACACTTCAGGTTCATTTAATTGCTCTTTGCTTAGAAACGAATTTGATGCAGGAGAATTTATTAAGTCAATAAATTGATGGGTTACAGTATGTTTGCAAAATCGACAATTCATAATTCGAGTCCTTTAAAATCGTTATTCAACAATGGATGTGATTGGTCTCTTTCTGAAATTTCAATTGGCAGTAGTGGCCAGTTAATGTTTATTTTTTTGTCATCATATTTAATTCCCGCTTCTATTTCAGGTTTATAGAGGGCAGTATGATGATAAATTAACTCACAATGATCACTTAACGTTTGAAAGCCATGTGCAAATCCTTCTGGTATATACATCATTTTTTTATTTTCGGCAGACAATTCAGTGCCAACAGCTTTTAAAAATGTGGGTGAATTTTTTCTTAAATCAATAACTACATCGTGAATTGCACCAACAATGCATCGCACCATTTTAATTTCAGAATAGGGTGGGAGCTGGTAATGCATTCCTCTGATACTGCCTTTTTTGTATGTAACCGAATGATTCAATTGCAACCATTCTTTTTGATGTCCTATTTGTGAAAATTCTTCTTTGCAAAATGTACGCGAAAACGAACCTCTTGAATCCATGCGTGGTTCTAAGCTGATGATGTATGATCCTTTTAATATGGTTTCTTTAAATATCAAGTCCTGAAATTATTCAATTGCGTATAAGTAAATTCTTTTTGTTTTGCAGGAGCTTGTTTATACCAAGCTATTGTGTTTTCTACTGCTTCAATAGGAGTATATCTCGGTTTCCATCCGAGTTTAGTTATTGCTTTGTTAATGTTCAACTGAAGTAAAGTTGCTTCATGTGGCTGATTTTTTAAGCTAAGTGTTTCATATGATCCACTGCCCCAACTTTTGATAGCCACTTCTACAATGTTTTTTACTGTTAAATTGTCGTTAGCAGTTGGGCCAAAATTCCATGCACCAGAAAAGGCCGTGGCATTTTCATGAAGATTTTTTGCCAATAGTAAATAAGCAGATATGGGTTCCAAAACATGTTGCCATGGACGAGTGGCATTTGGGTTTCGCACGTTTATTTTTTCCCCTTTCACTAATGCTTGTATGATATCAGGAATAATTCTGTCTTTACTCCAATCGCCTCCACCAATAACATTACCAGATCGGCAAGTCGCAATTGCTTTTTGATGGAGTGAATAGTTACTTAGATTAAAAAAGGAATTTTGATAGCTATCTGTTATTAATTCTGCAGCTGCTTTACTTGCGCTATAAGGGTCGTGTCCTCCCAAACGATCTTCTTCAGAATATATATGAGTCGTCTCTTGATTTCTGTATACTTTATCTGTGGTAATAATTAGAACCGAACATTTTTTATTTAAATCTCTTAGTGCATCCAAAAGATTAGCTGTTCCCATTGCATTTGTTTCAAAAGTTGTGAGTGGTTCATCGTATGATGCTCGAACCAACGGCTGTGCTGCAAAATGAAAGATAATATCAGGTTGAAATGCAATCAGCTCTTTTTTTATTTTGTCTTTATCACGGATATCTGCATAAACAGAATCGCAAATAGAATTTCCACCAATTATGTTATATATGTCATTTATATTTTTAGGAGGCAATGCATAACCTTTTACAATGGCATTCATGGAATTGAGCCAAGCCAACATCCAAGAGCCTTTAAATCCTGTATGCCCAGTAAGAAAAATTTTTTTATTTAAGTAAAAAGTATTTAAAGTAGCACCTACCATGTTTTCCATGCAGCCTGATTTGTATCCCAAAGGTTTTCTAGTTCCATTTTATCTCGCATCGCATCCATGCATTTCCAAAATCCTTTGTGTTTGTACGTTGCAAGTTGACCATCAGTTGCAATTTTTCCTAATGGTACCATTTCAAATTGAATAGCATTCATATCGCCTTGTAGGTACTCAAATATTTTCGGTTCAAGAACAAAAAAGCCTCCGTTTATCCAAACACCATCACCTTCAGGTTTTTCCTGAAACTTTTGTACTATTCCTTTCTCATCAGATTGAATACTTCCATATCTTCCAGGAAGCTGAACGCTTGTAACAGTTGCTAGTTTGCCATTTTTTTTGTGAAATGCTACCAATCCATTGATGTCAATATTAGCAACACCATCGCCATAAGTCAACATAAAGGTTTCATTTTTTACGTACTTCTCAATTTGCTTGATTCTTCCCGCAGTATTAGTTTCTAGTCCAGTATCTACTAATGTTACCCTAAATGATTCAGAATTTGAAAAGTGCACATCTATTTTATTGTTCCCAACTTCAACAGAAATATCCGAATTGTATAAAAAATAGTTGATAAAATATTCTTTGATAATATGTCCTTTATAACCGCAACAAACAACAAAATCATTATGCCCAAATTGCGCATAAATTTTCATGATATGCCAAATAACTGGCTTTCCGCCAATTTCTACCATTGGCTTTGGTTTTAAATGCGATTCTTCAGAAATACGAGTACCCATACCACCTGCTAAGATGACTACTTTCATTGTTGGAATGTATTAAATATGATTTTATAAAGATAACAAATAGGCAGATATTAGCTTGTTTTTATATGTAAATTTGTTCAATATTTTCAAACTCTGTAACTCGTCTTCGGAACTGCATACCAAAATAAGACAAAGGAAATTCATTTGTTAATTTCTTATTCTATAGAATTTTTGGGTATTAAAGATATTCGGTGTCTGTAGAAAACCCTTAAACACCTGCTCCAATTGAAAAAAATGGTTTTAAAAAGCGGAAAACTCTAATTAAGTGATCATTTTTTTCAAAATTTCAAGATACTTATCTTTATTGGCTATCAACGAAAAATTTGTCTCAACAGTTTGCTTTGCTTCCTTCCCTAATTTTTCTCGTAAAATTTTGTTGTTTATTAAAGTCAAAATTGCATCCCTCCATTCTTCATCGGATTTCACCAACAAGCCATTTTCTTCGGAGGTTATGACTCTAAAGTTGGCACCGATTGCTGTTGCAATGGTTGGAATACCCAATGCCATGTATTGCAATGCTTTTAAACCACTTTTCCCATAAACCCAGGGTTCATCGGGTAAAGGGTATAAGCCAATGTCGATCTTGCTTAAATCGCATACTTCAGTTGCTGCATTCCAAGGGATAGCAGTTATGTTAAGACCCTCAACTTTGAAATCAGGGTCTCCGATCACTAAAAGTTCAAATTCTATTTCTTTTTTCAGATCTATAAGAACTGAATCCAAGAGGTGCAAGAATTTTGATGTGCTGTGGCTTCCGCTCCACCCCAAAACAATTTTGCCTTTTATGTCATAATCCTTTTTAGGGATATAAACATCCGTATTGATAGTGGATGAAATGTCGGTGGTATTTGAGTTGTATTTTCTTGCAAACTCATCCAGCATAGGTGTACATGTTATTACATGGTTTGCTTTTTTCATGAGATAAATTGCTTTTGCTTTACCTTTTAAAAACTTTGATTTTTTATTCGCATCGCTGGTATGTCCTAAAAAGATAAAATCATCAATATCGTACACTATTTTTTTTGCAAACAGAACAAACAACCATTCAAAAAAAGTAAATCCCAGTGGAGTTACCCATAAGTGAACGTATACCACATCGTATTTTCTGATAGTGATTAAATCTTTTATTCTGCGGAGATAGCCTAATAAAGTATAAAATCCTTTTAGAAAAAAATTTCCTTCGTTATAAATAATTTTCCAAAAATGTTCATCTACAAAGGAGCTTGTTGTGATTTCAAATCCTTCGTTTTTTATGAATGAATAGTATTGCTCATATTTTAAACGCTGACTGGGAGCCTTATCAAAAGGATAGGGCGACAAGAAAAGAATTTTTTTCTGAGCGGTTTGCGACATTGAAATTAGTTTAGTAATCGGAGATAAATTTTTTTATACTTTTCTATTCCATCATTTAAATCGTAATATCTTTTTGAAAGTTCTCTTATCTCACTTGGAGAATAAGTGGAGAAATATTTTGGTAAATGTTCTAAAGCAGTTAAATACGATTCATTAGAAAAATCATTAATCAGCAATCCTCCTTTTGTGTTTACAATAATATCGTCAACGTCTCCAATTTTTCTATTGCATATAACAGGGATTCCCATTGCCAAAAGCTCTCCTAGCTTTGTTGGAGAGCTGGATTTTTTAGAATAGGCGGGTTTGATAAAAGATAAACTGATGTTGGAAGCCTTAATGAATTTTGGAACATCTTTCCTTTTAGCGTTCACAATTTTTATATCTGTAATTGATATTCCTTTTTGTTTTACAGAAGAAAGTATTGTTGCCTCTTCACCATTGCTTACAAATAAAAATTTCGCATCCGAATAATTAGTCTTGATAATTTTAAAAAAGTCAAGCATTTCATTTAGCATGTACCATGTCCCAATTGAACCTAAATAGCTGACAACAAAATCATTTTCATGAAAACCTAAATCTGATTTGGAAACAGCTTGTTCTTCCGCTGTTTGCAGTGAAAACAAGTCATAGTCGGCACAACAAGGAATCACATCAATGGGTGCGTTTTTGTAACTTGACCACTTTTGCATTTCCTGTTTTCCATTTTCTGTTAACGACACAATTGTGTCAGCTGCTCCAATATAATTTGCTTCTTTTTTTTTGTAAATTTTATAGGCTTGTTTGTAGATTGGATTTTTTAAATTCCACAAGCCTCCATCTACACGCTCATCCACCCAGAAACCTCGGATGTCAAATAAAAATTTTATTCCAAATTTCTTTTTTAAATAATAGCCAATTGCAGCAGCAACGTAACTCCGACAATGTACTAATGAGAAGTTATTGAATTTGTGTAAGCGAACGGCTGTGCGTTTAATTTTATTTAAATCGTAAAATTTGGATAAAATGGGAGGAGAGGAAGTAAAAAAAACATGTTCCCATTTTATGCTATTTGTTTTTAATAAATTGGCAATAAATTCACCTTGAACTTCAAATTTGTCTTTTTTTTCACAACTTAACAACGTTATGGTATAACCAGCTTTGCTCAAACCAATAAGATAGGGGATAACTTGCGACTGGCCCAAAGGGTCGGTCATTCCATCATACGAAATATATAGAATATGCTTGTTCAATGTCTGTTTAATACACAAAGATAGTAAGGTAGAAGAAATAGCAATCAAATAACTACTTTTGTATTCAAATCAAGAATATGGAACTCGTCTTCGCAACAGCCAATCAAAATAAAGCCAAAGAAATTCAATCTTTAATTCCAGATTCTATAGAAATTTTGAGTCTTAATGACATTCATTGTCTAGAAGAAATCCCTGAAACACAAGCTACAATTGAAGGAAATGCCTCGCAAAAAGCCTTTTATGTGTATGAAAAATACCAGCAAAACTGTTTTGCGGATGATACAGGCTTGGAGATAGAAGCGTTGAATGGTCAGCCGGGTGTGTTTTCAGCCCGATATGCTGGTGAGGCAAAAAATGCCAATGATAATATGGATAAAGTGCTGTTAGAATTGAAGGGAATAGATAATCGCAAGGCGCGTTTTAAAACAGTTATCTCATTGGTAATCAACGGAGAAGAGTTGCAGTTTGAAGGCATAGTCGATGGAACAATTCTAATTGAAAAGCGGGGTGGAAGTGGATTTGGTTACGATCCGATATTTTTACCTGATGGTAGTAGCAAATCCTTTGCAGAAATGGAATTAGCTGAAAAAAATAAAAACTCTCATAGGGCTGCTGCTGTTAAGAAATTGGTAGAATATTTAATTAAGTTAAAGTTTTAGAAGAAGCACTTTCAAGTTCCCTTCTCCTTTTCGAGTAGAGGGGCTAGGGGAGAGGTCGCGGTTAATAAACTTGTTGAATACTTGAAGTCATCGGCTTGAAATAGCCCATCCTTAAGCTTAAATTTGTGGGATATGAAAATCAAAATAGGAATCATTTTTGGAGGTTTTTCAAAAGAGCGTGAAATATCATTTGCGGGCGGTAGAACTGTTTACGATAATCTCAATAAATCATTGTTTGAAGCTGTTCCTGTTTTTGTTGACAGTTTCGGAAATTTTGTTTTACTAAACTGGGAATTTGTTTACAAAGGCAGTATCCGCGATTTTTATCCGCCTACGGAGTTTATCCCAACTAAAGAGGGGGATTTTCAAATTTATGCTGAGCAAATTGGAAAGCTATCAGAGGAGCAACAGCTCGAAATGATAAATAAAATAGGAAAGAAGCTTGAGCCGAATGAATTAAAATCACATTTCGATTTTGCTTTTTTATGTTTACACGGATCATATGGAGAAGATGGGAAAATTCAAGGATTGTTTGAATACCTTGGTATCCCTTATTCCGGCTCCGGAATATTGCCTTCAGCTATCGGTATTGATAAAAGCGTTCAAAAACGATTGATGGTGAATGCAGGATTTAACAGTCCAAAATTTTTCACCATCGATAGAAACGATTGGATAAATGGAAAACTAAAAGACCCATTTGAAAAAGCAAAAACAGAAATGGGATTGCCATTAGTTATAAAACCAGCGAATCAAGGTTCTTCAATTGGAATCAGTATTTTACATGAAGATGATAATTTCAAATTCATGGAAGCTGTTGAAAAAGCATTGTTTACTAAATGGCAAGATGCGGCTGAATGGAAAAAGTTAAGTGCTGAAGAAAAAAATGCTTTTGTAAGAACACTTGCTGATATCCGCGAAGGAATTGGAATGCCGGTGCAAGTTCAAAGTTCAAAGTTGAAAGTTGAAAGTATTATTTATCATCCTCAAGATCTTATTACTTATTTAGATAAAATTTTTGAAACTGAAACAGAAGGAGTAATACTTGCCGCATTGGATGGTGAAAGTACAGTTTTGATAGAAGGATTTATTGAAGGAAAAGAATTTTCTTGTATTGTTGTGCAGGACACGGACTCCCTTCCCTTTGGGGAGGGCAGGGGTGGGGCCATCGCTCTTCCACCTACAGAGATTAGAAAAGGAAAAGAATTGTTTGACTACCGTTCTAAATATTTGCCAGGATTGTCACGTAAAATTACTCCAATCGATATTCCGAACGAACAAATTCAAGCCATCCGAAAAGAATGTGAACGATTATTTTATGAATTGAAATTTGATGTGTATGCACGTATTGATGGTTTTATTTCTAAAGAAGGAAAAGTTTTTTTGAATGATCCGAATACCACTTCAGGAATGATGCCTTCATCTTTTTTCTTTCATCAAGCCGCGGAAATAGGTTTAAATCCTTCTCAGTTTCTGACCTATATTATCAGAACATCCTTGGCACAGCGAGTGCTTGCAACAAAGAATAGCGGAGTTTTTGATGCTTTGTTAAATAAATTGGATGCCGATATTATTGAAGACCAAAATTTAATAACTCAAAAAATAAAAGTAGCTGTAATTCTTGGCGGATATTCTTCTGAACGACACATTTCTGTTGAAAGCGGAAGAAACATTTATGAAAAATTAGCTTCATCTGCCAAGTATGAACCCATTCCTGTTTTCCTCACAGGAAGCAACGAAGAACATATCATGTATCAGATTCCTGTAAATATTTTGTTGAAGGACAATGCAGATGATATAAAAGATAAAATCGATAATTATAAAATTCACGAATTAGTAAAACAAATTATATCTGAAAGTGCTGCTATCACAACCAAATACTCTAACATAGATAATTTGGCGAAACCAACTCGTATCACGTATGATGATTTAGCAAAAATGGTTGATTGTGTTTTTATTGCACTACATGGCCGTCCGGGTGAAGATGGTGCAGTACAAGCGAACTTAGAGCGAGTTGGTTTGCCATATAACGGCTCAGGAGTTGAGAGTTCACAAATCACTATTGATAAATATCGAACCAACGAAATTTTAAAACAAAATGGTTTTCTTGTTGCTGAGCATATACTGGTAACAGAAGTCGATTGGAATGCAGATCATGCAAAAGTATTGACTACCATAAAAGATAAAATTCAGTATCCATTTATTGCAAAACCAGTGGATGATGGTTGTTCGTCAGCAGTTAAAAAAATAAAAACTCCAAAAGAATTTGAAGCATTTGCAAAATTGATTTTCAGAAAACAAGAAGCATTGGATGAAGCTGCAGCAAAAGTGCTGCACATTAAAGATAAAGAAGAGTTTCCTCAGAAACCGGTTATCCTTGTTGAAGAATTGATTTCTAAAAGAGATGCAAAACATTTTATTGAAATCACAGGTGGAATGCTTACAAAATATGATGCCAACGGGAATGTAGAATATGAAGTTTTTGAAGCATCGGAAGCATTAAGTGAAGGAGAAGTATTGTCTTTGGAAGAAAAATTTTTAGCCGGACAAGGTCAGAACATTACTCCGGCAAGATATTCTAAGGATGCAAAAGAACGTCAGCAAATATCGGAAAAGGTAAAAGAAACGTTGGGAGCAGCAGCAAAATTGTTGAACATTAATGGTTATACACGTATTGATGCCTTTGTAAGGATATACAATGACCTCACCCCAGCCCTCTCCAAGGGAGAGGAAGTTAAAGTGGATGTTGTTTTTATTGAAGTGAATTCTTTGCCCGGAATGACACCAGCCACCTGCATTTTCCATCAAACAGCTATCAATGGTTATAAACCATACGATTTTATTGATCGTATTTTGGATTTTGGTTTTCAAAAACGAAAAATGCTGGCGAAATAGTTATCTAATTTTGGGCTAAAATTGTGTGCGGTCACCCAGAGCGGAGTCGAAGGGTGTGCGTGAGAATTAAAAACTCCAATTTCTTTATGAAGACACTATATGTTTATATTCTGACGTGTTCAGATAGTTCTTTTTATATTGGAGTTACCAACGATTTAGAAATGAGATTTGAGCAACATATTCAGGGAATTAATCGAAATTGTTACACTTTTCAAGAAGGCCATTGGAGATAGTTTTTTATGAATTATTTAATGATCCTTTATCCGCTATAGCATTTGAGAAGAAGTTGAAAGGTTGGAGCAAAAAGAAAAAACAAGCCTTAATTAATAGTGATTGGGCTAAACTTAAAGATTTGGCCATTTGCAAGAATCATTCACATTTTAAGAATGTTATCGTTTCCACTCCCTTCGACTCCGCTCAGGGTGACACAATAATTGAGGTACGTGAATAAGTTTAATCATTCTGAATAGTAATTTTCGTCTCTAAAAATGCAATTTACCTACCTTTCTTTCGTTTCCTTAAAATTCGTACATTCGTAATCTAATTTTGTTTGCAAACATATATGTTCAAAGGCTTATTCCAATTTATCAAGAGTAAAACATTTCTCATACATTTGGCAATTTACATTGTGTCATTTACATTTATTATGTGGTTGGTTTTTTCTTGGTTAAAATCTACAACTAATCATGGCGAAGTAGTGGTAGTTCCCGATTTTTCTGGTCTTGGGTTGAAAGAATTAGACAAGTTTGTGACGGATAAAAATTTGAAGTATTTGGTAATAGATTCTATTTACGATACGAAAGCTAAAAAAGGTGTAGTTGTAAAACAGGAGCCGGAAGCCAATGCAGAAGTCAAAGAAGGAAGAACCATTTATTTATATGTGACTTCTATTTTGCCACCGAGTATTCTGATGCCAAAGTTGAGAGATTGTTCGTTGCGACAAGCAGCTTCTATGATCACAACTTTTGGTTTGAAATTAGGACGTACGGATTATAAAGCGGATCAATGTGCGAATTGTGTATTGGAACAACTGGTGAAAGGCAAAAAAATTGAACCGGGTGCTATTATTCCAAAAGGAACCATCATCGATTTAATTGTTGGAAAAGGTTTAAGTGATGAAGAAGTGGGTGTTCCTTGTTTGTATGGTTTATCTAGAAAAGAAGCTATTGAAAGGTTAACGGAATCGTCTTTGAGTGTTGGCTCCGTTGTTTTTGATATACCCAAAGACTCTACAAGTGGAAGAGTTTACCGACAAATTCCTTCTTGCGGAAAAGAAACAAGGATTAACATGGGCGGAACAATTGATTTATATTTTACAAGTGATAAGAATAAACTTTTGGCAATGCCAGATACTACAAGTGCTAAAGACGATGATGAGAATTTCGATATATAAAATTTGTTTCCTGCTTACTTTTGTCTTTCTCTGTAACTTAGGTTTTTCTCAAGGTTTAGTAGAGCAGGATTTAACCACCAATGCAGTTATAGCTAAAAAGTACAATGAATTAAAAGGGAAGTTAAGAACTCCATTTGTTTTAGATACAATTAGCTTGGGCGTAACCGGTTTTTTAGATGATTTTTCTTACTCAAGTTATTATCCGGATACAAATCTTTGGCTGGATAATAAAGTATACATCAACCGAACCTTTGCTAAATCTCCAATTACTATTGGTGTTGCAACATTTGAAGGATTAGATGAAACGGGCTATCCATACGATTTTACAGCTGGTCCCACCACTTCAGTAGTTGCGGATTATTTGACTTCTAAACCCATAGATTTAGGATTACCTTTAACAGCAAACGATTCTATCTATTTGAGTTTTTATTATCAACCTCAAGGAAACGGAAATGCTCCCGAAAGTCAGGATTCACTCGTACTTCAATTTAAACACTCCGTTTCCGGTTGGAAAAATATAAGAGCAATTAAGGGAAGCACGCTTGCAACAAACGATAGTTCTTGGACTTTAGTGATGATTAAAATCACAGATACAGCTTACTTAAAAGATGATTTTCAATTCCGATTTTATAATAGAGCAACCATAAGTGGAAATACAGATCATTGGAATATTGATTACGTGTATTTAAATGAAAACAGAAGCTTTGATGACACTGTTTATAATGATGTTTCTTATGTTTATAATGGAACTTCTTTGCTCAAAAATTTCAGGGAAATGCCTTGGAGACAATTTAAAAAATCAGAATTAAGAGACTCTGTAGATAATTTAATTCGATACAATAACCTAGCTTCTTCACCAACCGTTACTGTTTCATACGGACACGATATCACAGATGTTGTTCCCACACTTTTATCCAGTTTTACTGCAGGATCATCCATTGCCTTGTATCCATTTGCAAATACAAATACTTATACAGCTTGTGATTTTGAACCATTTTGTTTAAGAAAAATTAAAGTAGACACTGCTGTATTTCCTTCTACTTTGTTTGCACCTTGGAGGTTTACTATGAAACAATTTATTGGAGCGTCTAATATAAATTCTCAGAACGATACATTAGTAAGCGAACAGAATTTCTATAATCATTATGCATATGATGATGGAACAGCAGAAAATTCATTTGGTTTGAGCACTCTGTACGGACAGTTAGCAGAAAAATTCACATTGAATGTTGGAGATTCTTTACAATATGTAGATATTTACTTTAATCCATTTTTAGTGAATGCCTCTATTTATACTTTTAATTTGCAAGTTTGGGGTGAAGGAGCTGGTTATCCCGGCCCCATATTGTATACAGGTACGAATGTAGAAAGTCCAGATTACAGCCAAGTTCAACACAATCAATTTATCAGATACAAATTGGATGCTCCTTTGTACTTGGGAGCAGGAACAACGTTTTATGTTGGTTTTACGCAAAACACTAATCAGTTTTTATATATAGGTGTAGATAAAAATACCAATACGCAAAATAAAATATTTTATAATGTTTCAGGTGCTTGGAATACATCTCCTTTTGTTGGTTCATTGATGATGCATCCTGTTTTTGGTAAATATTCTGATTTTGTTGCTGGTGTTGATGATGTAGAAATAGAAAAAAATAAGTTGACTGTATATCCGAACCCAGCTAACGATGGTTTGTATGTTTGCAATGCTATCAATTTACAAAAAATATCTTTTTCAATTATTGATTTGTTAGGAAAAACGATTATCAGCAAAAATATGGATGTTGATTACATTGATATTTCAATGTTAGAAAATGGTGTATATTTTATTCAGTTAAGCACTGGAAATAAAATCACGACAACAAAGTTCATTAAAGTAAAACAATAAATTTTTATATCCTGATGATTGACGAAGAAATAGACGCTGCTGAAGATAGCGAAGATCAGGAATTGTACGAACATCTCCGAATAGTTGTAGATAAAGGACAAGGTTTGTTACGCATTGATAAATTTATAATGAATCGCACAGAAAATGCAACTCGTTCTAAAATTCAACAAGCTGCCGAAAATGGAAACATACTTGTCAATGAAAAAGTTGTAAAATCGAATTACAAAGTAAAACCTAACGATGTAATTACTGTAGTTTTTGCTCACCCTCCTCGCGACTTAGAGTTGATTCCTGAAAATATTCCAATCAACATCGTTTATGAAGACGATGATCTTGTTATTGTAAATAAAAACCCTGGAATGGTTGTTCATCCGGGTTACGGAAATTATACAGGGACGCTTGTAAATGCCTTGATTTATCATTTTAATCAATTGCCGGTAAGCAATTATGCGGGAACAGTTGAAACAACTAAGAAATCGAAAGAACAGGCGATACTCCGTCCTGGTTTGGTGCACCGTATAGACAAAAACACTAGTGGAATAATGGTAGTTGCGAAAAGCGAAGTTGCTATGGTGAAATTAGCAAAAGATTTTTTTGATAGAAATTTAGACAGAATTTATTATGCTTTGGTGTGGGGTGATTTTGTTGAGGATGAAGGTACTGTAACCGGAAATGTTGGAAGGCACTTAAAAGATAGAAAAAGAATGGATGTTTTTCCGCCAGATAGTGAAGAAGGCAAGCATGCTGTAACACATTATAAAGTGTTAGAGAGGTTTGGTTATGTTACTTTAATTCAATGCAAATTAGAAACAGGACGTACGCACCAAATTCGTGTGCACATGAAATCTATTGGTCATTCTTTATTTAATGATGAAACGTATGGAGGCGATAGAATACTAAAAGGAACAACCTTTGCAAAATACAAACAGTTTGTAGATAATTGTTTTGCAATTTTACCTCGTCATGCTTTACATGCTAAATCTTTAGGTTTTAATCATCCCGTAACAGGAAAATATATTCACTTCGATTCAGAATTACCGGATGATATGCAAGCAGCAATTAATAAATGGAGAGGCTATTCCGTTTCAATGGCCATTGAAGAATAAATTACTTCTTTAATTTATCTTTAAAAACCTTTTTGAATTTTTCTACTTTTGGTTGAATTACAAATTGGCAATAAGATTCAGAGCCATTCTGATTAAAATAGTTTTGATGATAATCGTCCGCCTTATAAAATGGCCCAATCGCGCTAATTTCTGTCACAACTGGTTTTGTCCATGCACCAGAGGCATTTAATTGCTTTTTATAACTTTCAGCTAAAAGCTTTTGCTCTTCATTGTGGTAATAAATGACCGAACGGTATTGAGTTCCAACATCGTTTCCTTGACGGTTTAATTGTGTAGGGTCATGTGATTGCCAGAATGCAGCCAACAATTCATCATACGTAATTTTTTTAGGGTCATAAACGATCTGGCACACTTCTGCGTGACCGGTTGTGCCGTTACAGACTTCACGATAAGCAGGATTTTTAACTGTACCACCTGAAAATCCAGATGAAACGGATTGAACTCCATCTAATATTTGAAATTGAGCTTCTACGCACCAAAAGCATCCTGCTCCGAAAGTTGCTGTATCCATACTTGAGTTTGATTGGTTATTAGTAATAACAATTTGCTTTTCAGCTTTGATATTCTGTTTGCAGGAAACAAGAATAATACTTAAGAAAAGAAATATAATTTGTTTGTTCATGTGAATAGATACGTAAAAACAAAAAAAGAGGTTTTTTAGAACCTCTTTTTTTTAGAAAATATTATTTTTTAGGTGGAGTTGCAGGTGGAGCAGTGGTAGAACTAGCTGATTTTCGCTTGTTTTTCTTAGGTACTCCCTGTTCTGATATCGCCATTCTGGTTCCGCTAGAAGTATCTGATTTTGATTCAGATTTCGAAGCAGCAGGCGCAGGAGTTGATTTTACCGGTTCTTGTTTGGTTGTTTTAGCCGGTTCTTGTTTGGCATCCTTAGCATCAGCTTTAGGCGTCTCTAACTTATCTGCAGTTGTAGCAGCATCTGTTTTTATTTGTTCTTGTGCCATTAAAGAAGAACTAAGAGCAATTCCGGCAGTTAAGAAAGTAAGTTTTAGTATATTTTTCATTTTTTTATGTTTTTATGTTTTTATTAGTATGGTTAAGACAAAGATAATGCCATTATAAGTATTTATTATAATTAGTTCTTTAAAAGTTCCAATGCCTCCTGAATAGTGATGTATTCACCATTAAAGAATGCCAAGATAAACGCATCATCAATACCGATATTCTTAATGAGGTTCTCTTTTGAAGCCTGAGCAGATGCATAATCAGCAAAAGGACCGACACTATATCTGTTTAAGCCGGTTGGAGTTGTTTCTTTTGAAACTCCTTTTATTTTTTCAAATTTTGCCAGTTTATCAGCAGGTGGTTCGCTTTTGAAAACACCAACTTGTACTTTAAAAGTGACTAACTTCTTATTCACGGCATTTACTTCCGAGTTATCCGACCCGGATTCATCAATATCTTCCTTTTTTTGAGGAGTAGCGCCTGCGTCTTTTAAAGAAACACGTTTGCCATCTTTGTAAGCTGTGATAAATGCGCCCTGATATCCTTTTAAAAGAAGGTTAACCTTGTGTTTAGCAGCATCTTCAACAGTAGAAAATGAACCACTCATGTATTTGTATAAACCATCGTCAGTTTTGATTTCAATTAAATCATTAATGTCTTTAAATACATTTTTTGATAAACGGTTTTTATAAGCTCCTAACTGAACTCTTATAACTACAGCTCCACCAGTAGAGGTTGAGTTTGTATTAGCGTTTGTATTCGTATTTGTAGTGTTTGTATTTGAATTTGTATTGTTAGTTGTGTTGTTAGTGTTAGTGTTTGTGTTAGTGTTTGTGTTCGAATTGGTATTAGTATTGTTTGAATTAGTATTATTTGCTGTATTATTGCCATTCGTATTGTTTGAATTACTTGTATTGTTGCCATTTTTAGGATTTGTTGCGCTATAGGCTGGGGCATCGTAAAACTTGCCACCCTGTTTGTAAACAACCTTGGCATTTGTCAACCCTTCATCAATCAATTGTTTTTTACGCAGCTCAGCATCTAATAAATTGTTGAATTTACCGGCTGTATAAATGGTAGTAGAATCATCTATATTAGTACTTGAAATATCACCAATACTTAAAAATTTAGTCATTAGCTCAGGTGGAAGTCCCTTTTTAAATGTTCCAACATCAACGCTGTATTCTTTTTGATAAAGAGTGTTATACACTTCTTTTCCGTTATGATCGTGTCTAACAACAGTTGCAAATGCACCTGTTGAATCCATATAAAATCTATATTGATAATCAATAATAGAATCGTTTAATTGTACACCTTTTACATCAACAAATGAGTCCTTAGGAGAATCTAATTCATCATCTTTAAAGTTTGGTACTTCATCATGGTCATCATCTAAAGGACAACCTTTTAAATCTACTGGAACGCCTTCTGGTGTACCTTGGCAGGAATCATTCGCATCACTAACTCCATCTTTGTCTAAATCGGACAAATCAAGTGCAAAGAAGTCAATATCTTTGAAATAATCTTCATCTACTTCATCCGCTCTCTTTTCTTTCATTCCGAAGTTGTAGTGAACAGAAAACGAACTCATCATAAATTTATCGTTACTCTTTTTCCCTGTTCTGTTTCCTAAACTTTCATTGGACACTCCATCGATATAATCTGTTAAAGTGAAATGCATCGTAGCACCTACCTTAAATGTCCAATAATCATTTATTTTAAAAAGTGCACCGGCTCCAACAGGAATGGCCCAGCTACGTTCCGCATATTTTCCAAAACCATCAATATTCAATTCACGAATATCTGATTCATAGGTGTAATCTCTTTTAACTTCCACGGCCATAAATGCATTGGGTGCACTTTCGTCAATGTTTCTAGTGGAACCATCTGACCAATAAAAATATTTATTACCGTACTGGTCATATAAGTCGGTTTTAGAAAGAAACTCAAACGATTCAATTCCAATTGAAATGTAGGGACTCGCATCTCTTTTTTTAGGAAGAAAATGGTCGAAATTATAGGTTAGATTTATCCCTCCAGCACGAATTTGAGACTCAAAATTCAAATTTCTGTTGTTGGGCGCATTGCGTTCGTTTGCTCCCAGTTTGCCGAATAACACATAGAAATTAAATTGTAAATAGTCATTTAAACGCTGGGATACATTGAGGTCATAGCCAATCCGACTAACCATCGGAGCCTGGAAGTTCTTGTTGTATAAATCACCATAAAAGGAAAACATTCCTGTACCTAAACCCAGTGCAGGTTTAAAAACAAAACCTTCTTCCAGCTTTTTCTCCCTCGTTTCGGAAGGGGCAGAAGTACTGTCAGAAAGTGATTTTTCAGCCGTTTGGGAATACAAAACGGATGTTAA
Source organism: uncultured Chitinophaga sp. (assembly GCA_964456225.1). Taxonomy (GTDB): domain Bacteria; phylum Bacteroidota; class Bacteroidia; order 2-12-FULL-35-15; family 2-12-FULL-35-15; genus 2-12-FULL-35-15. The sequence goes on from CAYWAV010000001.1 coordinate 48,294, forward strand.
TAGTAAGAATAATAGAGTAGTTTTTATTCCTTTATTCATAATTGCAAATATAAGACAAAAAACTCAATCTAACCGCGATTAGATTGAGTTTTTAGGACTGTTGAACCTGATTATCTATACCATTTTTGGCTGGAAATCATCAATGCTTCTTGAACGGTAATGCGCTTACCACTATTGTATGCAGTTACAAATGGACCTGCAACACCTTTGTTTCTAATTGTTTCTCTTGAATCTCTTGCTTCTTTATAATCGTTGTGAGAACCTACCGTGTATTTTGTAAATCCGTTTGCCATTTCTGTACTAACGGTGGAGTTAATATTATATCTGGCTGCTAAAGAACTTGCGTCAACAGCTTTGTAAAGAGCCATAATCTGTACTTTATAGTTTACATTTCCTTGTGGAGTTGGAATGGTGTTGTTCAAAGTATTATTTGTAGATGTTGTGTTAGTGTTATTTGTGGCTGTTGTATTTGTATTGTTAGTAGCTGTGGTATTAGTCGTATTGGTTGTATTTACAGGATCTGTAGTCGTATTTGTATTAGTTGTATTTGTGTTGGTCACAACAGCACCACCACCAATATTAACAGTAGTAGTAGGCAAAATATATTTTTTTGTCTCGTCATTTTCAATGTAAGAGAAAATGCCATCAATATTTTGTGACCCGGTTGCTCCTGAAGGAACAGCTACTTTATAGGAAACTCGGAATTCGGTTTGTGACGGCATAGATACCCAAACAAATTTCACTTTTTGTGTTGCACCATCAAAACTAAAGGATGCACCATTTAAATCTCCAGCAGTGGCAGTAAATCCTGCGGGTAATGTTTCCATTAGTTTTGCAAACCCTGTTACATTCCCTTTATTAATCATGATTTCTACAGTAAAATCTGTACCTACATTTCCAACGGTTCTTGAGCAAACAACTGAAGAAGGCTCTGTATTATTAGGAGTTGAAGTAGTAGGTGTGGTAGGTTCAACTGTTTTTACAGGTTCCGTTGTGGTTGTTGTGCTATTAACAATAGGTTCTGTTGTAGTTGTGTTGTTTGTTACTACAGGTTCTGTAGTAGTTGTGGTAGGTTCAACTGTTTTTACAGGTTCCGTTGTGGTTGGTTCAGCAGTAGTGGTTGGTTCAGTAGTAGTGGTTGTGTTTGTCGCAATTGGTTGTGAAGCTTTATCGCCAACTGTAATAGTTGATGGAGCAATATCTATCGCTTGCTTAACATTGTCGGAAACATAAGAAAATTTACCTGCTATTATTTTATCTCCGCTTATTCCAGCGGCTACTTTCACTTTGTATTTAATTTTAAATTCTTTATCGGAAGGTAAAGACATCCAAATAAACTTCACTGCTTGATTTGTAAATGTGAAAGAGGCTCCGTTATTATCATCCTGAACAGCTGTAAATCCTTCTGGTAAATCTTGTTGCAATTTTGCAAATCCACCTACAGACCCTTTATTAATAACTAGTTCTACGGTAAACTCACTATCAGGTTTAACTGATGATGGAATGTTTTGAGTAACAGTAATACCATCAGCAAAGAAAAACTGATATATCAACAATGCGATAGTGTTGAATAAAAGAGCTGCGTATTTTAACATAAGTATTAGAATTAAGTTTTAATTATTTTATTACTGTTCAAAGAAAAAGTCAATTAAGTCGTTTAATTTTTCTACGGAAAAATTTGAATCGCCTTCAAAAAACATATCGATAGCATTTGCAATTTCATCTGCTGAAATAAAGCCATCATTGTTTATATCTGCTGGTTTTAGTGCGTATGGAATATTGTTGGTTGCATTTGGGTTTGTTTTTCTTGCCTCAGTAGATTTAGCTTCTACATCTTTTAGGTAAGTTAAGCTTGGATTTTCATTAAATAGCTGACTTCTTTCTGTTGCAAGTGAATCAAATTTACTTTGATTATCGGCCAACATTTTATCGGTTTGAGTGATACCATTAACATCAACAACAGAACCTTGTTTTGTCATTAGCTCTTTGTCTTTGTAATCAGGTACACCATCTTCATCATTATCATCAGGACAACCACGTCCGTTCACTTTTACGCCTTTTGGTGTTCCGGGACATCTGTCGTCACCATCATTTACCCCATCTTCATCGGTATCTAATTTATCTAATGCAGAAAAGTCTATTGAGTTATAAATAGGATTGCTATCATCTTGTTCTTTTCCGAATGTGTATTGTAAGGAGACATTAGCAAAAATATATTTATCATTTTTACCTTCTTTGAAATTATCAACCCAATCAGAAAGGCTCAAATAATAAGTAGCACCAACATTTACAGAAAGATTGCGCAATACTTTTAAATTAAATCCAACACCAATAGGAATAGCAAGTGTTCCTCTTTGATAATTAGTAGTTGAATCGGTTAATTGTGTTTCATAGGTGTAATCTCTTTGGATAATAGAAGCACCAGGAGCCAGAGGATCTGCTTCAGCAATATCGCGAATGGTTCCATCACTCCAATAATTGTAGGTGCTGTCATTCTTGTCTTTTAAATCACCATGTGCATCAAATTTCAAATATCCGATACCTGCAAATATATAAGGAGCAAAAACGCTGTTTCTTTTGAATATTAAATCATTATCAAAATGAAGTACAAGATTTAAATCGCCCTGCATGATGGTTGTTTCGAAATTCAAATTTCTTTCTTTACTTCTTTCGCTATCTGCAAGTTTTCCATAGATACCATTTAAAGAAACACCAATGTATTTTCCAACCCGTTGTTCTACTGTTAAATTATAACCGACTCTGATTCTACTAAAAGAACTGAGGTTTGCACCATTGCCAACATCTCCGTTAAAAGACAATATCCCTGCACCTAAAGCTACTGAAGGTAGTTGCTTTGCTTTTTCGCTTTTTTGTGCATAAACACAAGCATTTCCAGTAAGCAATAATACAATCAGTAGTGTTTTTTTGTTTTTCATATTAGTGCGTTTAGTAATGCATACCAAAACCTATTCTAATAAAATATAATGTTTTCAAGCGTTTTAATATTGAATTGAACAAAACTATTGTAGTTTGAACAGCATTTCAAGGACTACAGGTTGTAATTACAAACATAAGTTTGTTAATAACCGATTAATAGCCTTCTCTTGATCAAGAAAGTTTTTTGTGTTTAAAAATTCCGCCTTCATCTTTTAAATAAGGCATTTTGGAGGTGTGAGGCTTGGTGTGCGATAAGAAATCAGCAAGGTTATGAACATTTGCTTTTTAATAAACAGGTGTTGTGATTCAGTGGAGATTAATTTGAACGAGTTGGGAACTCATGAATTTTGGCATTATACCAAAATCCAATTGTGTTGTTGTATTTAAAAACAGGGAGGTCGAACTTCAATTCCATTGTATAAGGTTTTTGTACATAAAAATCATCATATACTTTCCCTTTATAAAAATATTTCGGTTGATTGATGTTGTCGTAAAAAAGTATTCCGTTTTCACCAGCGATGATGCTCTGTTGGTTAACAAGCGGCTGTGAATAAATCTCCCCTCGATAAACAATTTTTAATTCAGAATTATAAGAATAATAAAAAACGTTTCCTTTCCCGGAAAAATAATCAGGACTACGGGAGTCAATTTTTGTAATAGCTCCATCATAAAAAATGTAAAAATTATCTTTTGCATCTACATACGCTACCAAATCATTAATAACAAGGTATTCTTTTATAATTTCTTTACTTATGATTTTGAACGAACCTTTATAAAAAACATTGAATGTGCTTTTGTATTCATCTATAAATGCGACAATATTATGTCCGCATTCATAACTGGTCACTCGATTATTGTCGGAAGTATAGATTTCGCCTTTAAAATAAACCTTTAAATCATTATTTAAATCATTAAAGGCCATAATGTTGTTATTGATCTTATAATCATTAATAACACTTGAGTTTGTTGCTTTAATAATTGTTTTTGTTTGACCATCTGTATAAGCCACATAATCTAAGCTGGGTAATGCTTGCCATATAATGATAGAATCACTCGCAAAAAAAGCATCTGCTCTTTTAGCAAGTTGTTTCGTTTCTCCTTTCTCACAAAGCATCAAACGTTCTTGCATTTTATAAACTAAAGCAGGTGCAGTAGCAACTACTTTGTTAGGAAAATTCTCTTCCAAAACTTGGCTGTAGCCATTGTAATAATAAACAAAACTTAGTTTTGAGTCGGTATAAGCAACATAGTCGTTCCCCGAATAAATATCTGTGACTTTATTGAACTCTGCTTTTCGTTCAATCCCTTTGTCGAAAACATAAAAGGCGTTAGTGTAATCATGATAATAACCTTGTCCGTTTTGTGAGAACGAAAGCGAAATTTTTACACAGAGAAGAATTGAAAACCAATAGTTCATGAACTAGAAATTTGGTTTTAATAAATACTTAGAATAAAATTCATTGATTATTGAAACAGCTTCATCCGCAGTCTCAACAATTTTAAATAATTCCAAATCTTTTTCGCTGATATTGTTTTCTTCAAGTAGCATTGTTTGTTTCACCCAGTTTAACAAGCCTTCCCAATATTTTTTTCCAACCAATACAATAGGGAAGTGAGCAACTTTATTTGTTTGAATTAAAGTAATGGCTTCAAATAACTCATCCAATGTGCCAAATCCGCCCGGCATTGCAATAAACCCTTGTGAATATTTTAGGAAAATGGTTTTTCTTACAAAGAAATAATCGAAATTGATATTTTTATCATTGTCAACAAAAGAATTAGAGCTTTGTTCAAATGGCAAAACGATGTTTAAACCAACCGATTTTCCTCCTCCTGCTTTTGCTCCTTTGTTGGCGGCTTCCATAATTCCTGGTCCGCCACCACTTATTACTCCATAACCTTCTCGTGTAAGTTTAAATGCAATTTCTTCAGCTAGTTTATAATATGGATTTGTAGTTTTTGTTCGTGCAGATCCAAAAATAGAAACACATGGTCCAATCCGACTCATTTTTTCAAATCCTTCAACAAACTCGCTCATGATTTTAAAAATCTGCCACGAGTCGGCCGCTTTAATATCATTCCAGTCTTTTGATGCAAATGCTTTTCTGATTTTGTCTTCGTCTTGGTTTGTCATAATACGGATAGCGAATTTTTACGAATTTACAAATATTATAATTGTTTTATGAATTGATTAGTGCGTTCAACGATATTCTTCCCTCAGAAATTGTGCCGTATAACTTATTTTATTTTTAATTATTTCCTTTGGCGTCCCTATACATAAGATTTCTCCGCCTGCATTTCCACCTTCTTTTCCTAAATCAATAATGTAATCAGCTACTTTAATAATATCCATGTTGTGTTCAATCACCAAAACGGTATTCCCGTTGTCCACCAATTTACTTAATACTTCCAATAAAATTCGGATGTCTTCAAAATGCAAGCCAGTGGTTGGCTCATCTAAAATATAAAATGTATTTCCAGTATCGCGTTTTGATAATTCTGTTGCTAGTTTAACACGTTGTGCTTCACCTCCCGAAAGTGTTGTGCTTTGCTGTCCAAGCGTAATATACCCCAATCCAACTTCTTTCAATGTTTTTATTTTCTGAAGTATCGAAGGAATGCTGCTGAAAAACTCAACAGCAGTATCAATGGTCATGTTTAATATGTCACTGATTGACTTTCCTTTGAAACGAATTTCTAATGTTTCTTTGTTGTAACGTTTTCCATTACATGTTTCACAATTCACATAAACATCGGGCAAAAAATTCATTTCAATTGTTCTTAAACCTGCACCTTGACAAGTTTCACATCTTCCACCTTTAACGTTAAAAGAAAACCTTCCTGCTTTATAGCCTCTGATTTTTGCTTCAGGAATTTCTGCAAACAATGTTCGAATATCAGAAAATACATTTGTGTAAGTTGCCGGATTACTTCTTGGAGTTCTGCCAATCGGTGACTGGTCAATATCTATTACTTTGTCGATGTGTTCCAAACCCGTAATCGATTTGTAAGGCATAGGTTTTTTTTCGGAGCGGTAAAAATGTTTGTTTAAGATTGGGTATAATGTCTCGTTAATGAGTGTTGATTTTCCACTTCCTGAAACGCCAGTCACACAGATTAATTTCCCCAATGGAAACTCAACTGAAACATCTTTTAAATTGTTTCCTTTTGCTCCTTTTAAAACTAATGATTTACCACTTCCTTTTCTGATTTCTTTGGGAATGGGAATTTCTTTCACGCCATTTATATAATCGGAAGTAAGTGTGTGAAATTTTAAAATTTCTTTAGGTGTTCCTTGAGCAATTATTTTCCCACCATGTATTCCAGCAGCCGGACCAATATCAATCACATGATCTGCAGCTAAAATCATTTCCTTATCATGTTCCACTACAATTACTGAGTTACCAATGTCGCGAAGGTTTTTAAGTGCATTGATCAGTCGAACATTGTCGCGTTGATGCAAACCTATGCTCGGCTCATCTAAAATATACAAAACACCAACCAATTGTGATCCAATTTGTGTAGCTAATCGTATACGTTGTGCTTCACCACCCGATAAAGTTCTGGAGCTTCTGTTTAATGAAAGGTAATCCAATCCAACATCTAATAAAAAGGAAATGCGTGTTCTGATTTCTTTCAGTACTTCTTTTGCAATTGTGTTTTGTTTTGTGTTCAGTCGTTTTTCAATATTTTTAAACCATTCATTCAATTCAATAATTCCCATTTCTGATAGTTCAGCAATGTTTTTATTGTCGATTTTAAAATGAAGAGATTCCTTTTTCAATTTACTTCCTTCGCATTTAGCACAAGGTACTTTATTCATGAATCCTTGAATCCACTTTTCAATTGTTGGTGAACTTTGTTCATCATTTTGTTTAATGATGAAACTTGCTATTCCTTCAAATGCAATGCTATAGCTTGTTGCGGAGCTGTCGGAAAACTGTTTTATTTTAAATACTTCATCGGAGCCGAATAAGATGGTGTCAATTGCTTCATCGGAAATATCTTCAACCGGACTATCCAACGTGAAACCGTATTTATCACCTATGGCTTCTAATTGTTTGAATATCCATGTTCCTTTGTGCGGACCAATAGGAGCAATAGCTCCTTTACGGATGGATAATTTTTTATTTGGAATTATTTTATTGATATCTACTTCAGAAATCATTCCTAATCCGTTGCATTTTGGACAAGCACCGTATGGTGAATTGAAAGAAAATAAATTCGGCTGAGGTTCATCATAAGAAATTCCGGAGGTCGGACACATCAAATGGCGACTGTAAAATTCAACATTCCCGTATTCTTCTTCAATTTTGCCCATTTTAAAAGGTTGAACCATAATGATTCCTTTCCCTTGTTTCATGGCCAATTGCATGGATTCTGAAATACGTGGACGAGCTTCGGCATTTACTTCCAATCGATCAATTACTATTTCAATATCGTGAACTTTATATCTATCGAGTTGAATTCTTTTGGTTAATTCTACCACTTCTCCGTCTATCCGAACTCTTAAATAGCCCCATTTTTTTATTTGCTCAAAGAGTTCTCTGTAATGTCCTTTTCTTCCTTTTACAACTGGAGCTAAAATCAATATTTTTTGATTTTGAAATTTTTCCAGAATCAATTGTATGATTTGATCATCAGAGTAGCGAACCATTTTTTCTCCTGTAACATAAGAGTATGCATCAGATGCACGTGCATAAAGCAATCTCAAAAAATCATAGATTTCTGTAATTGTGCCAACTGTTGAACGTGGATTTTTGTTTACTGTTTTTTGTTCAATAGAAATAACTGGGCTCAATCCTGTTATTTTATCTACATCCGGCCTTTCCATGTTTCCAAGAAACTGACGGGCATAGGCAGAAAAGCTTTCTATATAACGTCTTTGCCCTTCAGCATATATCGTATCAAAAGCCAATGATGATTTTCCACTTCCACTTAAACCGGTTATTACCACCAATTTATTTCTGGGGATAGTAACATCAATATTTTTAAGGTTGTGGGCACGAGCGCCAACAACTTCCAAATAATCTATTTCACTTTTTACTGCACTCGACATTCTGTTTTAACTTAGGTAGTAGATATTAAAATGCTTGCTTTTTTATTTTTGCAAAGGTAAGGAAGAATCCATTAGGAACAAGGTGTTTAACCTATTTTAATGGAGATTTTTAGCTAAAAATTCGATTGGATTATAGTAGTATTTTTCTAAGTCGGCCGGCTTATAACAAATAAGTGAATAAGCGTTGAAAAGCCTCTCGGGTTGCAGGTTATTTGGTTTAATACTTACTGGCTTTATTTTTAAAATTTCTAAATGAAAATGATCAAATTGCCAACCATGTTTGTTTAGCTCTGTTTTATTCATAAAACGTGCAATTGGCTTATCTGGAGTAACGGTTTCGTTTAAGCTGGCAGTTATGCCTGCAATGTGTTCATACAGTGTCCAAAATAGTTTATCTCCGATACGATGTTCAATTATTAGTTGAGCATAGGGTCCATCAGTTCGTTTACTGATTATTTTTCCTTTAGCAATAGCAAAAATGGGCTCATTAATATAATTACTGCTTGGTCGTTTAATATCAATTCCGGTATGAAGATGTGATGGAACTGTTTTTCTTTCTTTGCGAACGAGCCCGAATTTTCCGATTTCAGTTAACCGAATTTGTGAAATATCTTTCCTGTCATTCGTTTTTAAAGGGATATAAAATGGAGATGTTAATACAAGTGAGAAAAAAAAACAAGTAAAAAATGTTTTGAGAATCATTTTTATTCTTTTGGCTTATCTTCTTTCTTGATTGAATCGTTTAAAAGTGGGGCAGTAGTAATTAAATTAACCGAATCGCTTTGTGTTAATTGATTACTCCCTTCGTAGTTGCCATCCAAATCATAAATGTTCATTGAACCTTTTGGAATTTCGATGACGTATTTTTTTCCTCCTGTATTTGTCAATGAATTTGTTCTGAGCCAAGGATTAAATAATTTCAATATTTTATAGTTGATTCCTTGTGCAATTGAAAAATCGGCAAGATTGTTTATTGTTGTGTCTACGGTGATTTTTTTTGTTGGAATTGAAGGATACAAATCTTTTTTTCTGAGCATGTACCCGTATACTTTTGGCCTTGAAATAATTTCTTTCATTGCAAGTATTCTGTATACGTATCTGGCTGTTTCTTCAGTTACAGCTAAATCGTAATAGCTGTTTACTTTTTGCTTTGCTAATTGTCCTTGAACACCGCCCATTCCTAAATTATAAGATGCCGCAACCAGTGTCCAGTTATTAAAAATCTTATGAGCTTCTTTAAAATATTTGCATGCTGCTTCAGTAGATTTTACAACGTGGTATCGTTCATCCACTTCTTCGGTAATCTCCATTCCATAACCTGTTCCTGTGGATTCAATTATTTGCCAAAACCCTGTTGCGCCTTGTGGTGAAACTACATTGGTGAGTTGACTTTCTATTAAAGCAATGTATTTAAAGTCTTCAGGAATACCATTTTTTTCCAGTATAGGTTCAATCACTGGAAACCAACGATTAGCTCTTTTGTGTAATAAAAGCGTTTGCGATTGCCAATAGGTATTTACTATCAGCTCACGTTCGGTAGCTTCTCTTACACTGAAATCAGTTATCGGTGTTTTTTCATCAGCAAAATTTAAATTCTTAGGAATTCGGATGCTAAACGTTTTATAGCTGGCATTAAAATAATCTTGGTATTCTCCATCGGATATGCTATCACTTACTGAATAGGAGAATAGCTTTATAATGCTTATTAATGCAAGAGCAAGCCCAAAAGCGATGAAGTACTTTTTGGATGCTTTAAGATAGAAGACGACTTTTTCTTTCCGTTGCATTATTTAGAATTCTTGCGCGTTGGTGCATAAAAGAAATAAAATAAAATCATAAAATAAACAGAAAACAATAGGATATGGACATAACTCCATTCTTTTATATAAACGAGTATTAAATAACTTAAAAACATATTAATAAAACAAACCCCAGAATACATTAATGCAATTCTTTTTTCTGTTAAGCCCATATAAAAGAAATTGTGTGTTGTGTGGTCTTTCCCACCTACAAATGGCGACTTGCCTTTTCTTAAACGATTGATAACAACAGTTGTTGTATCAATAATTGGAATTGCAAAAGTTAAAATAGAAATAAAGAATTGCTTCGTGTCATTAATGTTTTCATGATCAATACTTACCTCTTGTGGTGTCCAAAGATACAGTATCCCAATAGCAGCTAAAAACACTCCTAAGAACTGGCTGCCTGTATCCCCCATGAAAATTTTTGCTGGATGCCAATTGTAGAATAAAAATCCAATCAAGGCAGATAAAACTCCAATCAAAATGATTGTGTGAATCGTATGGCCATTTTTGTTGATATAGAGTACAAAGAGTGAACTTACAATTACTGAAATAGAAACTATTGTAGTAATTCCATCCATATTATCGAGCATATTAATTGAGTTCATCATTGCCACTACCCAGAATAATGAAAACGCAATATTAATATAGTTGTTAGAAAATAGTGTAATACAGGTGCCTGTGGATATTAAAATTAAACCACAACAAATTTGAATAATGAGTTTCAAAAAGGGTTTTGTATTATATGCATCATCAGATAATCCAAGTAAAAATGCCAGTGTACATGCAGCCAAAAGTCCAAGTATTTGCTTGTTTACTAATACAGGTGTTTGCTCAAAAAAGATGGAATAGCTGGCAATTGAAAGAAGAAAAATGAGATAAAATGAAATTCCACCTAAAGAAGGCTTTGCAGAAGAGCTCCATCTGATTATTGTTTCTGAGGTATTTCGAATTCCCAAGTTTGAAGCAAACTTTAAAAATAAGCCATTTATCAGAAAAGACAAAATAACAGTGCTTATAAAGTAGCCGGCATAAATAATTAATAAATAAGTACGATGTTCCATAGTTATAAAAATGCTTTAAAAAATGCTTTCAAAATCCTCAAACCGTTTGCCTGTTTTGTCTTTTTCAGAAAGAGTTGGATTGTCTACTCCCCATTGTATATTAAGCGTTTTGTCGTTCCATACAATAGTATCTTCCGATGCTTTGTTAAAAATATTTGTGCATTTATAGGAAAATATAGTGTTGTCTTCCAAAGTTAAAAATCCATGAGCGAATCCGGGAGGAATCCACAACATCGTTTTGTTTATTTCACTCAAAACAATATCAAAATGTTGTCCGTAAGTTTTTGATTTTTTTCTTATATCAACTGCAACATCTAGAATTGAACCTTTGATGGCCCTAACTAATTTCCCTTGTGCATAAGGCGGATTTTGGAAATGCAATCCTCGTAAAACATTTTTTTGAGAAAGTGATTGGTTGTCTTGTACGAATTCTTCCTTAATTCCAATTTTTTCAAAAGCTACTTTATTATACGATTCGTAAAAGTAGCCTCTCTCATCTTCAAATATTTTTGGTTGAATAATAAATAAATCTTTAATTGGGGTGGTTAGCACTTCCATAAATTTCGAATTCCAATTACTTGTTAAAAAAAGATTTTTTTTGTTTTACACTTGATTTTGATTCATCATCATAATATCCGTACCCGTAGCCATAGCCGTATCCATAACCATATCCGTAGTTATATCCGTAACTCTTCCGGTCGATATCAACACCATTTAATACAACGGATAGTTTTTTAATGTTTGCCTCATTAAATAATCGATCCACATTTTGAATGAAATTTCTTTTTGAATATTCTGCTCTGAAAATATAAATCGGATAATCCGCTCTTTGAATCATTGGTATACCATCACTTACCAATCCAACTGGAGGGTTATCAATGATGATTACATCATAAATTGTTTTTAAATGATTCAAAATATCATCCATTTTAGAGCTAATAATTAATTCGGATGGATTAGGGGGAATTGGTCCTGCAGTTATGAAATCCAAGTTTTCCAAATTACTATGTTGTATCGTTTCTTCTATTTTACCTTTTCCAATTAAGAGTGTACTCATGCCTTTTGAATTCTCTGCTTTAAAACCAATGTGAATTTTAGGTTTACGCATGTCCAAATCGATGATTACCACTTTTTTTCCTGAGAAAGCTATTATACCTGCAAGATTGATCGCTACAAATGTTTTTCCTTCTCCAGAAATGGTGGAGGTTAATGCAATTATTTTGGGTCCGGGTTCATTTGAAATAAATTGCAAGTTAGTTCGTATGGAACGGAATGCTTCTGCAATAAGTGATTTGGGACTTTTATCAACTAAAAGCTGTGATACAGGAATGTCCTGTTTACATTTTGGAACTATCCCTAATATACTGATAGAGGAATTTGTGTATTTACTGATTTCATTTAAGGAATTTATTTCGTTGTGTGATAAATAACGGAAAAGAACCAAAAAGATACTTAGTAATAATGCAACAACTAAATAGCTTATATACGTTATTTTTCTGTTTGGAGAGACAGGACTGCGAGGGGCATCTGCTTTTTCCAAAAGAATATTTTGAGATACAAATCCTGCTTTTGAAATAGAGTACTCTGTTCTTTTTTCTAATAAAAGGGTGTAATACTTTTCATTTATATTAAACAAGCGTTGAAGTCGGGCATACTCCATTTCATTTTTTGGAGCTTTGTTAAATGTTCCTGCAAATTGATCCGCTTTTTTCTGTAATTCGTTTTTTCTTAATTCTATGTTTGCATTTACAGATTTAATGCTTTCTTTCAATAATCTTTTTTGAATATTAATTTGATAATCAATCGCAACAATTGCTTCACTATTTGGCTTTACTTGATAAAGCATTTCTTCTTTCTGAATTAACAGCCTATGCAATTCAGCTACTGTTTTGGAGATGTTAGCTTCTGTTTCAGTTCCAGCCAACATAGCTAATAGACTGTAGGTGTCAAGCGTTTTAGAGTTGTTTATGTCTTTTTCTATTTTATTTAAAACATTGGCTTCTAAATCCAAAGCGATGATTTGATCTTCCAATCCATTCAAACGATTTGTATTTGTATTTTTTAATTCAATGTCTTCTGATACATTGTTAGTTTTTTTAAAATCCTGAATAGAGTTTTCAGAATTTTTTAATTGTTCGTAAACAGCATCAAGCTGAAGGTCGATAAATCCGATAACACTTTTTGAGCTTTCTCCTTTTCTTTCGATATCAAAATTGGTATACTCTTCTGTCATGGAAGTTACCAAATCAGAAGCCTTTTGTGGATTAAGATCTTTAAATGAAATGCCAATTGTTTTTGCTCCTTCATTTAATAATTTTACTTCCAAAAACGGATAATAAGCATTCACTAAGGAGTTAGTATCATTAACTGAAAAATAGTATGCTTGCTCTTTAATAGCATTCTGTTGTTTTTGAATGTCAGGAAAATTAGAAATAATAACTTTCAAATCAAATTGCGGAAATTTCAGCCATTTGTTGGAGGTGTAATTTTCAGAATAATTTTTCCCGTTTAATGTAAAGTTTATAACTCCACTGGTGCTGCTGTTGAAATTTAAATATATTTTGGTGCCGGCTATTGAATTATCTTTCCGGTTGATTTCAATTGTAAATGGGCTATTGGTATAGAGTTCGTTATTCAGCAAGGTACCTTCGGTATAATAGCTGATATCTAAAGGGAGATTAGAGAGTACTCGTTTGAAAAAAACTTTTGAACGTAAAAGTTCAACTGCTTCAGCCAATCCATTTGAGTTTTCAGAAGAGTAAATGTTTTCAACATCAAGCAGTTTAGTTGCTTGATTAGCTGATTGAACTTGAATGATGCTTGAGGCTTCAAAAACAGGCGGAGTGTAACGCAAGTATAATTTTGCTCCGACAAATGCTGCTCCGAAAAACAAAAGAATCCAAATCAGACTTTTTCTTGCGATAAATAAAAATAAGCCTAATTCGAATTCCCCACTGAAATTCGAAATCCGTTCTTTATAACGTTCAAAATTATCGTTCGTTTTTGATATGTCTTCCTGTAGCATTTTTGTTTCAAATAATATTGAACTACCTAGTAACTGCTCCGGAATAGGTAAGAAGAACAAACATGCTTGTAAGGATACTTACAATTGGTGCGACTTCTTGTATAAATCTACTAGCATATTTTTTTCTTGGCTCTATATAAATGATATCATTGGCTTGTAAAACCATAGTTCCTTGCTGAATCCCTTCAATTTTAGAAAGGTCAATCAGATAAACATCATGCTTATTTTCATTTGTTTCTCTGATTAATTTAACCATTCTTGCTTTTCCGTCATCAGCTATTCCACCTGCTAAGGCTAGTGCTTCAATAAGTGTTGTATTGTTGTTTTTAAGCGGAATTACTTTTGCATCTCCCGCACTTCCAGGGAAAATGATTACTCTTTTATTGGTAACGGATAAAACCACGTAAGGGCGAACATAAAAACTAGCGTATTTTTCTTCCAATAAACTTTCGGCCTCTCGAATGGTATAACCACTTAGTTTAATTCTGCCTAAAACAGGAAGTTTAGAATTTCCATCTGATTCAACCAGATATTGAATATCATTTTGAAATCGGTAACCCATATTGGCACTGTTCAAAGATGTTAAATCCACCAATTTAAAACCATCGTTCGAATACATGCTGAACTCCAAGATGTCGTTTTGAGATATTCTATAATCTAAAACCTTTGTAGAATCAGGTGTTTTGGCGTAATTGTAATCTTTTCCGGTTTTAAGCATGATACTTGGATTTACCCAGGCACAACTAGTGAAAAATAATGATAATCCGAACAAATAGAGCAGTTTACGCATATAGTCTTAAGTATTTTAACATGCAAAGTTAAAAAATATTACGAAACCTCGACTTGCTTTCAATTTTAAAAGAAAATTGCCTTGTAAAGCCTTTTTTTGTTGAGCTTTATGCAAAAAAAAGAGGTGAAGATGCCTTTTTTAGAGGGATTTGAGGCTATTTAAGGGAGCGGTACAAATCCTCCATGTCCTTCACCAAACGGGTGTAATGAAATTTCTCTTTTACATGAGTCCAGCCCTTTTCCGACATAGTAGCTCGCATTTCTTTGTTTTCTATCAATTTTAGCAATGATGCAGAAAACTGCTTCAAATTATTGTTTTCGCACAGTAGGGCTGTTTGGTTAGGAATTACCACGTTTTCGATACCACCAACATTCGTTGTGACGATTGGTTTGTTGGCTGCTTGGGCCTCAATTAAGCTAACAGGCGTACCTTCATTAAAAGAAGTAAGTGCAACAATGTCAGTGCCTGCAAGCGCTATATCAATTTCTTTTATCCAAGATGTGAATGTCAACAGTGCTTTTTCATTTGTTTTGGTTCCATCAACAAACGGTATCCCTAATGCAGTTGCTTTTGCTTCGATCGTTTGTCGTTCTTCTCCATCTCCAATAATAAAAGCACGAATTTTTTTAGAAGTTTTTTCAGATACGATTTTTAGTGCGTCCAAAAAAAGCGCATGATTTTTTACAGGAACCAATCTTCCAATTATTGAAATTGCAATTTCATCTTCATCCAAATTGTATTTTGAACGAAATGATTTTCGTTTGTCTAAAATGTTTTCTTGGAATTTTGAAAGGTCAAATCCTAATGGAACTACTTTTACTTTTTCTGCCTTACAGATTTTATGAATTTCTACCAATTCTTGTTTTTGTAGTTCGCTAATAGCGATAATAACAGTTGATTTCTTTGCTAAATAACGTTCTATGGTTTTATAAAATGCAGTTTTTAGTCTCCCGAAATAAGAATGAAACACATGGCCGTGAAATGTATGAATAATAATTGGCACACCACAAGAATTCGCAGCCAACCGCCCTAATGTTCCTGCTTTTGAAGCATGCGTATGTACAATGTCGGGCTTGAATTCTTTTATTATTTTTTTTAATTTTTTATAAGCGATGTAATCATTTTTGATGTTAATTTCCCTCAACATCTCATCAACAATTACAGGCTTCAATCCTAAATTTTCTACAATGAAATCAGAACTTTCTTCAGTTGCATCTTTTGCTCCCCCCACTAATAAAGTTTCAAAATCATCTGACATGTATTTGCTTAAATAGGCAACATTGTAAGTAGGGCCGCCTAAATTAAATCGATTGATGATGCGTAATACTTTTGTCATTTTTTAATATCAATAATAAGTAACACCCCTCTCCATTTGGAGAGGGGATTAAGGGGTGAGGCTTTTCCACCAATATTGAAATACAATTAAGGCCCAGACTTTTTCTACAGCATCATTCGGATTGCTTGAAAATAGTTGTGCTTTGAGTTTTTTTATTTCTTCTAAATTAAAAATGCTTTGCTCATCGATAAATTTATCTTCCAGTAATTCATTGGTGATCATTGATTTTAAATCTGTTTTAAACCATTTGAGCATAGGTACTTCAAAGCCTTGTTTTCTTTTGGACAACAGTTCTGGAGGTAACATGTCTTTAAATGTATCTCGAACAATTTTTTTACGCGACTTGTTATCAATTTTATAATTTGCCGGCAAAGAAAATGCAAAGTCAACAATTTTATGATCTAAAAAGGGAACTCGAACTTCTAAACTCTGGCTCATACTCATTCGATCGACTTTTACAAGCATGTCGTTTTCTAATACTAATTGCATATCTGTTAATAAAACAGAATTGTAATCATCGGAAATATTTTTTAAGATATTGGATTTACTTTTTTCAAATTCAGTAGTATTTATATCAGAAGAATATTTTTTTGAAAAAAGTTGCGCACTTGTGTACCCCGACCATTTAGCCCATTGCCAGTAGCGTTCTTGTGGACTCATTTTCATTCCTTCAGCAAATTTTTCCAATTGACGAATTTTGTTTCCTGTTTTACTGTTTCGTGATTTTGGTAATTTTTTCAATAAACCATGTGATGATTTTACTAAACCGGCTTTGATTCCACCGGCTCTTGCTTTCAGCTCAGCAGCATGTTTGTTGTAGCCTGCAAATAATTCATCTGCACCATCACCTGATAAAGCAACCGTTACATGCTTTTTTGTGTGCATGCTTAGAATATTTACAGCAAGCGCTGATGAATCGGCAAAAGGTTCATCGGTATAATCTAAAATTTGTTGTAAGTTGGCAAATAAATCGTTGTTGCTTAATTGAAAAACAGTGTGATTGGTTTTATACTTTTTAGCAAGCAGTTGTGCATGTTCTGTTTCATCAAATAAGGGCTCATCTTTAAAGCCAATCGAAAACGAATTTAAATGCTTTGTCTGTTGGGCTGCAATGGCTGTAATAATAGAAGAATCAATTCCTCCACTTAAAAAAGTTCCTAAGGGTACATCTGCAATCATTCGCTGTTGAACGGAAGTTTCTAACAATGATTTAAATATTTTTTGCGCTGCTTCGTAGCTTGGAACATTTTTTAATTCAGTCGAATACGGAATAGAATAATATTTTTTTTCTTCGCATATTCCTTTCAAATTTACTTTCATAAACGAACCGGCTTCTAGTTTTTTTACATTTTCAAAAATAGAGTAGGGGCTAGGAATATAATTTAAGTGAAAATAAAGTTGCAAGGCTGTCTTGTCAATAATCTTTGGAATGTCAAATGCCATTAAGGATTTTAGCTCGGAGCCAAAAACAAATCGGTCATCATTTTTATAATAATACAAAGGTTTTATTCCAAATCTATCGCGTGCTAAAAAAAGTTCTTCGTTTTGCGAATCATAAATAGCGAATGCAAATTCTCCATCTAGTTTTTCTAAACATTTTTCTTTGTCTAAGATGTATAAGTGAAGTAATACTTCGGTGTCGCTTTGAGATTTGAAATTTAGCCCTTTGCTCTCAAGCTCTTTACGGAGCGATTTATAATTGAAAATTTCTCCGTTGAATACAATCGTATATCTTTCTGAGTTTTCTGTGAAAGGCTGGGCAGCTGCGTTCGATGTGTCAATAATTGACAACCGTCTGTGGCCTAATGCGCAATTATTATAGAAGGATATTCCTTCTCCATTCGGTCCACGCTTTATTAAAGTATAAGTAGCTGCACTTATTTTTGACAAGTACTTTTTCCCTTCTTCGTTAAATGCTACAATTCCAGTTATTCCACACATAAATTAGTTCGTCTTAAACACCACCCAGTTGCATTGTTTGTCGGTTTGTGTTTTCATTCTTCCAATCGTAATGATTTTATTGTCAGTTGAATTTCTATACCAGCCTTCATCCCAAGCTCCCATATCAACATAAAGAGCATCTTGTACTCCAAGTTCTAATAAATCTGTTGTAAATACAGTTAATGTTATGTTTTCGTATGATTCTATTACAGCCGTTTTGTTCCCTTTTAATTTTACTATGGCTCTTCTCTGAAACAATTTTACATCTTTATATTTTGATCCAACTCCTTTTTCAATCATTAGGATTTGTTGAAATAAGGAACCTTTTTTAGCTACCACAAAATTAGTTAGTGAATCGGTCAGTAATTTTCCTTTGTGGGTAGGAAATAGTTCGCAGTCTCCATTAATCATTTTTATAGCACCTCCAAGAGTGTTATTAATCTTGTTTTTATTTAGCACATTTCCGTTTTCAATCAAAAGTCCATCGGGAGAATAATTTTGTAAATCAGTAAATGCACCTGCTATGCATAAATGAATAGTTTTGTCTGTTTTTTCTGGACGCTTTAATGATAAATTTATATTAAAATTATTTTTATGAAAAATGGTGTAGTTGTATCCTGATTTTGTTTTTTTCTTCTCAACGACTAAATCAGTGCTTAAAACGACATCATTTTTAAAAGCGCTGGTGAGAAAAGAAAATGTAATTGCTAAAAGCAAAGCTATCGAAATAATGGATAATCGTTTGGTTGTCGTCATTTGAGCCTGTGAAAAACTTTGTTAATATACAAAAAATGTATGAGGTGAAAGCTGGGCTTTATTTCTTTTTCTTTGTTATAAGTGTTAAATCGGTAATTTCATAAACTATGTCATCATCTTTAATATTAATTTGTGTACTAGCCTATTCCTTGCTGTTGTTCTATGTTACGTGGTGGACATCTAAGGGGGCAAATAACGAAAGCTATTATGTTGGAAACCGTTCTTCCAAATGGTATTTAGTGGCTTACGGCATGATTGGCGCTTCGCTTTCAGGTGTTACGTTCATTTCGGTTCCTGGTGCTGTAGGAACTTCACAATTTGGCTATTTACAAGTTGTTTTAGGATATTTAGTGGGTTACGTTGTAATTGCCTACGTGTTGTTGCCCTTGTATTACAGATTAAATCTTACTTCTATTTATAGTTATTTGAAAGGTCGATTTGGGAACTCCTCCTACAAAACAGGCGCTTTCTTTTTTATCTTTTCGAGAGTAGTTGGTGCTGCATTCCGCATGTATATTGTTGTAAACGTGTTACAGGAATTTGTGTTTGACGACATGGGTGTTCCGTTTTTTGTAACCGTTGCTGTTTTTATGTTGTTGATTTTGTTATATACCTATCAAGGCGGAGTAAAAACAATTGTTTACACAGATACTTTGCAAACCACTTTTATGATTGTATCGGTTGTTTTGTCGATTGTATTCATAATGCAGGATTTAGATTTAAGTGTTTCTGACACTTATCACAAAATTGTTGATAGTGAATATTCCAAAACATTTTTTGACGATTGGCAAGCAAAATCATTTTTCCCAAAACAATTTTTTGGAGGGATGTTTATTGCAATTGCAATGACAGGGTTAGATCAAGAGATGATGCAAAAAAATATCAGTTGTAAAACCCTTGGAGATGCTCAAAAAAATGTACTCACATTCAGCGGAATTTTATTGATTGTTAATATTTTGTTTTTAGTCTTGGGAGCCTTACTATATATATACGCTCACCAGGAGAGTGTTCCTTTAATGATTAATGAAAAAGGAAAGATTATTTCCGACAATGTATTTCCGACTATTGCTTTACATCATTTTGGAACGGTATCGGGTATTTTCTTTATTCTTGGATTGATTTCAGCAGCTTATCCAAGTGCAGATGGTGCCTTAACAGCATTAACAAGTGTATTTTGCCTAGATTTTTTAGGATTAAAAGAAGATACCACTAAAACAGAAGAAGAAAAAACAAAAATCCGTCACAAAGTCCACATTGGATTTGCAAGCATTCTGTTTGTCGTTATAATTGTTTTTAAATTAATAAATAATGATGCTGTTATTAACGAGCTGTTTACTTGGGCGGGTTATACTTATGGACCATTGCTTGGTTTGTATGCTTTTGGACTCTTCACTAAACTTCAGGTAAAGGATAAATTGGTTCCTTTGATTTGTATTCTTTCGCCTATTATTTGCTACACATTAAATAATTTTTCGAAAGAATTGTTTAATGGCTACAAATTCGGATTTGAAATGATTATTTTAAATGGAACGATAACTTTTATCGGACTTTGGCTGATTAAGAAAAAGTAATTGAAATTTAATTTTTTGCTAAAATGACAGGGTATTTTCCAGCAGAATCGGTTAAGTTAATTTTCAGTGGCAATGATTTTTTTAAAACCCTGGAAAGCTTTATTGACAATGCCAAGGAGACAATTCATTTTCAAATCTATATTTTTGAAGAAGATGAAACAGGTAAACAAATTGCGGAAGCTTTATTAAGAGCAGCAAATAGGGGAGTTGAAATTTATCTGCTGGTAGATGCCTATGGTTCAAAAGATCTTTCCATAGATTTTATTAAAAAAATTCAACAAGGAGCCATTAAGTTTCGTTTTTTTTCACCTTTATTTTCTAAAGAAAGTATTTATTGGGGAAGACGGTTGCACCATAAAGTTGTTGTTATAGATAAAACTGTTTCAATGGTTGGAGGGATCAATATTGGAGATCGATATCGTGGAAGTGAAACGGCTCCAGCATGGTTAGATTATGCTGCACTTATCAAAGGAGACGTTTGTTTAGAACTTCATAATCTTTGTTCAGCTCTTTTCGAAAAAAAAAGATTTAGACAAGCTGAACAAGTGACAGTATTGAAAGAAAAAGAAACAGGAACTCCCTTAGTTCGATTCAGTAAGAATGATTGGATCAAAGGACAAAATGAAATTCACAAAAGAGCTCTTTATTCTTTTCGGAATGCTAAAAGAACAATAGTCATTATTTCAAGTTATTTTTTACCTGGCTATTCATATAGACGTGCCTTGAAAAATGCGAGAAAACGTGGAGTCAATGTAAAAGTGATACTTGCAGGCCAATCTGATATGCGATTTTTGCTTTATGCGGAGAAACATTTGTATCGTTTTTTGTGTAGGCAAGGAATTGAAATATGTGAATGGACAGATTCTGTATTGCATGGTAAAGCAATAATGGTTGACCAAGAATGGGTGTCAATCGGTTCTTATAATTTAAATTATTTAAGTCGATATTGGAGCATAGAACTGAATACAGAAGTAAAAGATGTCGACTTTATAAATGAATTTTCTAATCATCTTGATTTGATAGTTGCCAGTAGATGCATTTTGGTTGACGCAAATCAAATGAGGACATTCGGTTTATTTGCTAAAATAAGAAATGCTGTTGCATACTTTATATACAGGATCATGATGAAAATATTTTTTTCGAAGAAACACAAACATTAAGTTTGCTACCAACCTGTTGCAAATAAATTCTTCGCACCTTTCATTCCGCATTTTAAATATTGATGATAAGCTTCTGCAGCTCTGAGGTGAATTTGTGTTCCTGTTTCATTTAATAACCAACCATCAATAGCGGCTTTTAAGGTGTAGGCTTCAGGGCACATTAAATTGGTTGTCCAAAGTAATGGATTTGCTCCTGCACTTTTAACCCCTTCTTTATAATAACTTTTACTAGCACAAGCAAGAATAATTACCTCCTTTTTATCCGTTCCCTTTTTTACAGGATAATTGTCTAATGTAAAATCCATTAAGCCATCGTGACCAACATAACAAACCAGTTGCGCAGCATTAAAGTTTAGAACTTTGTCTTTTATCATAATTGTATCCGTTACATTTCCGGAAGCGGAGTTAAAGAAATTTTCGTTACAGGTTTTTATTTCATCGCCTTTATAGCCATCTGCAATAATGTAGGCATCTTGTGTAATGTGTTTAAAAATGCAACGTTCAAGTATAATTGCGGAGACGGATTTTCGTTTGGAAACCAATTTCCATTCAGCAGCATTTTTAAAGAAGGTACGCACTCCGTAACCACATCCCCAGTATAAGTTATTGTCGGGGTCGTTACCATTGCCTATTTTTTTAGGAACGGGTACAATTCCCTGGCTATCATTATCGCACAATGCTACAAAAACATGAATGATTTTAGTTTCGGCATTTAGGAAGCCAATTTTTAATAGAAAGATTATAAAAAGTATTTTTTTCATTTTTATCAATTCTGTAGTTTAAATGATAATGCCGAAATTGTAAAAAGATACACAGATATTCGTAATTCGTATTTTTCGTACTAATTAGTAATTCGCTGGCTTATAAAATAAAGATAGCTGCAATTATCATGACGATTATTATCACAATATATTGCCAAACATCAGGAAAGTATAATTTAATAAACTCCCAAGTAGTTTTTGGTTTATTATTTTCTTCCATTAAGAAAAGTGTTTTTTTACTATGTCTAAAAATTCATCAAAACAAGCGGCATTTCCAGCTACAATTTCTTTCCCAAAGATATAATTTTCTTCGCCTTTAAAATCGGTCACTTTGCCACCTGCCTGCTGAACAATAAATGCTCCGGCTGCTACGTCCCATGGCTGCAAACTGTATTCATAAAAACCTTCAAACCGTCCGCATGCAACATATGCTAAATCCGTGGCTGCTGACCCTAATCTTCGTAAACCATGGGTGTTTTTCATAAAGTATTTGAACAATTCCATGTATTCATCCATTCGATCATAGTCGTAATAAGGAAAGCCAGTTGCTAAAAGTGAATCAGCTAAATTTGCAGTGTCGGAAACTCGAATTTCTTTTCCATTCAAATAAGCTTTGCTTCCTTCCCATGCATAAAAGCATTCATCAAAATTTACTTCATAAATAATTCCCATCACCAATTGCTGACCTGCCTGTCCGTCAGGCAGGTTGCGCATCAATCCAATGCTAATTGCAAAGCAAGGTATTCCGTGAATAAAATTAGTGGTTCCATCCAATGGATCTACAATCCAATTATAGGTCTCTCCTTTTTTCGTAGAAGTTCCTTCTTCTGCAATAAATCCAGCTTCGGGTAGTAAAAGAGCTAATTTTTCAACTATTCTTTTTTCGGAGGTTTTATCAACATACGACACAAAATCATTCTTTCCTTTTACCTCAACCTTTCCTAAAGAGAATTTTTCACCTTCACTTTTGATGAAAACACCTACTTCTTTCGATAAAGTGCATACTTCTTGGCAAAGTGTTTGTAAGTTGATACTCATAATTGTAAAGTTTATTCACAAAGTTACGTTTAAAACACTATCAATTATACGTTTATCAAAGGCAATTATTTGATTAATTTTGATGCAAATTATGAAAAACAGTACTAACACCAAAAATTCTTCTAAAAGAGCTCAATTTTTTATTGGCTTTCTGTTGGTTTGTTTTTCCTCATCTCTTTTTGCTCAAGCTCCTTCATTTAGCATAAAACTAAAATTCTCTGTTCAGCAAGGCGGTCTTGAAAATTCATTGATTACAATTACAAGAAATGGTCAACCCTACCGAACAATAGATCCAAGCAAAGGAAAGTATTACATTGATTTAGAGTTGGGTTCCAATTTCGTATTTACATTTACTAAGCCAGATCATATTTCAAAGCAAGTTATTATTAATACTACTGTACCAAACGGAAGAGAAAAGGATGAATTTGCAAAATTTACTGCCGATGTTGGTTTAGAAATGCAACCGGAAGATAAGGTTGTGACTTACACTCAGCCAGTAGGTAGAATTAAATATAGTGGTTTAACCAGCGATTTTGATTTTGATAAAGATTATACGCAAACTGCTACTGAAGCGCAAAAGAAGGACAAGGAGAATGCGAAACCAAAACCGAAAGAACCAACTCCCAATCCTCGTCCAGACCCACCAAAACCTGTTGTTGCGGAATTGCCACCCAGCAAACCAATTCCTGTTGAAGTAAAACAACCTGAATATAAACCAGAACCGCCAAAACCAAAACCAGTGGTTGTTGAGCCTGTTTTTGATTACAAGCCTGCAGTAAAAAATAAAGAAGAAAGAATTATTCAGAAGGACCGTCTAAAAATCACTATCATCATGGTGACTATTAAAGATGAAGAATATGAATATAAAAAGGAAGAATATACTTGGGGTGGTTTGTACTATTACAAAGACGGAAAAAATATTACTGAAGGCACTTTTGAAAAGGATACGGAGTAGTTGTGTAATTTTGTTAGTTTAAAATTTTTCCTCTTTTGTATTTCGTTTTTCTTATTACTTTTCCTTTTTCATCAAACTCTGTCCAAGCACCATGTCTGAAAGACATTGGAAGTTCGTATTTTACATCTCCTTTTTCATTGGAAGAAAAATTAGCAAAATTACCTTTTGTTTTTATTGTACCATTAGGGTAATACAAACAGTATTCACCAATTGTATCCATCTCTACAAATGCATAAGTAGTATAAAAACTTTCTTGTAGCACCCCACTTAAATTATATATTTTAACAAAAGCGGTGTCTTTCCCAAAAAAGTTGAACAACTTTTCTTTGGATTCGATGGTAGTTTTTACGTACTCACATTTTATAGGTTTATTATTGACTGTGCAGGTGCGGAATGCAGGGTCATAAACCATTCTGCAGCCATAACCACATGCAGGGTCTGTATAGATTTTAAATTCTTTAGCGTCCTTAAAGCCACTTTGAGCAAAGACATTCGTTGTGATAACCAGAGCAAAATGCAGAGTAAAAATAAATCTGAATGGTTTCATGTTAATAAAAGTATAAGTATTATCAGGCTCTTCTTGTCTTTCGTTCAGCTTTTTTTTGGAAATAAAATATCCCAATTACTCCTAAAATAAATAATATTGTAGAAATCAATTCTGCTTGTGTGAATGTAAATCCGTTTATATCGTACAATGTATTAACTCTTATTTTTTCGATGAAGAAGCGTTCGATACCATTAAATATAAGATAAATAGAGAATAATACACCGGGCGTTTTAATGCGCTTACGAATGTTCCAAAGTATCAGGAATAAAAAAAGACACATAATTGTTTCATAAAATGGAGTAGGGTAAACTGCCGGAACTAAATGGTTGCAGTATTTGTCAGTCACACAATCCAACATCGGAATTCCATCGTTTACCACATTGTGTGGGTAATCATAGCTCCACATCCAATCGGGTAACCAACTTAACGGTTTTGGGTTTGTACTTGGTATTCCCCAATCTCCATCACCCGACATGTGACAACCAATTCTTCCAACTGCATATCCAATCATAATGGAAGGAGCAGCAGAGTCGATCAAATGAGGAGTTGGAATTTTATATTTTCTACCATATAAAATTAAAGCAATGGATGCTAATATCAATCCGCCATACATGGTTAATCCATCAAACGAAAGCAATGCTTCTACTGGATCTGCAATAAACGTACTCCAGTTTTCTAAATTGTGAAATATTTTTGCTCCTAGCAATCCTGCAAAAGCTGCAATCAAAGTCATGTTTCCAACATGCTGATAGGGATGCATCAGCTCTTCTACCAATATTGGAGTTGCTAATTTTGCTTTTTCTTTTTCGCGATATTTTAAATAAAGAGATATGGCGCCAAGAACAATTCCACCAAGTAAATTTCCTTGCGTAGACAATAAAAACCCTTGTGTGTCTTCTGTAAAGGCCGTGAAATTGAAAATTATGTAAAGTAATTTGTAGCCAATGAAAAAACCGAGTAACCCTGAAAAAAACAATTCACTGCTCGTTGCTTTTTGTCCTTTTAGTGTTTTATTGGTAGTCGGACTCAACAATCCTTCTTCTTCTTTACGTTTTAACTCTTTTGTCCAGAAATAAGCAGAAGTCAAAAATGCAATAGCAACAAAGAATCCGAACATCTGGACCATTTTTAAACCGGGCCAATCCAGTCCAAATAAATCTTTGAAAGCATAATAAAGTGATGGATACATACTTAAGTTAAAAGTTAAAAAGTTAAAAGTTAAAAGTTTTGAAGCCGTATTTTATGATTTGCTTTCCGCTGTTTTCAATTAACTATTGAAGCAAAAATACGAATCTTTAATGGAACGGAGAATATTATTGCTTTTGAACGCTTCTCGACTCCGCTCGAAGTGACTTTGCAACGGTCATTTCGAGCGGAGTCGAGAAAGGGCGTTGGATTGATGCTCAAATAGTTACTCCAAACCCAGCATGCTCTGAATGACTCTTTTCCTTCTTTCGTTTTTTTAAGGTTAGTTATGAGCATAATTGCCCTGTCGATTCGCTTTTGGGAGTTTTTAACCGTGTTTACATAATGAATAATGTAACGTTGTTTTCCCGGTGTTAGCATTTTAAATCTTTTCATTCCTTCCGTATCTTGATCGAGCAGTTCTTTCAATTCTTCAGAAACTTCCATCCCAAATTCACTCTCATCTTTTTTTTAGCTGACTGTTACTTCATCTTTAAATTTTAAGCCTAGTTTTTTTAAACGCGACATATTGATGCTGATATAGCCGCTTCCATTTCCTAAAGCTACTAGTCCGCCCTGAAAAGTAAGTTTGCCATTGATGGTACACAACAACCGCATTTTGAACTTACCTCCTAATTTGACTATAATGTCGGGTGGTACTTCAAAATAGTGCATCCCTACAATGTGTTCCAGCGTGTAGATTTTACTTTTGTAAGAAATTTCAGTTTCTTTTTTCTTCGCCATTTTTGTTTAGAAAAAAAGGGGCATAGAGCCCCTAATAATAATTTGTTTTGTTTATTGTTATTCTCGACCAATCCCCCTTGCCCCCTTTTCAAGGGGAGAATACATCCTGCTCGCTTGAATCTTTATATACAAATTCGTAAATTCGTTATGATTAGTTATCTGTAACCTATTCTTCTTTTTCAGCATTTTCGTATTTCACAATGTCTGTTGCGAAATCCATGAAGAATTTGTGTGCAGATGTGAATACAAAGCGATTATCACCTGTTTTTTCGATGATGTTTCTTCTGTTTAAGGTGTTGATGAAGTTCTTTCTGGAATCCGCATCTTTCAACTGTTTGTTTGATAAAATCAAATCAATGTAAGAGGAGTTGGTGAAATAGTTTTCTATTTCTTCCATTTCAAATTCTGAAAACTGAATTCTTTCAAGGAAATTTTTTCCGTCTCTGTCCAATTCATAACTCAACAATGAAATAAATATACAGATGTCACGAGACAACATCTCTGCCGACTCTTCTGATACAAGATATGCGTAATCTTGCGTCAAACGCAATTCATAGTTAAATGACGCTTTGAAGAAATAAGTATACGATTGCTCGTTATCTTTTACAGTTTGATACGTACGTTCGTTTGGCAGCATAAATTTGCCCGACATAAGATCTTCTACGATTTGGCGGTGGTGGTTAGGAAATTCCATCTTGTGTATCGATTATTAGTGGTTGTTGATTGATAGTTACTTTCGGAACTGTTAAAGTTAAGTCGTTAATTTTGATTTTATCAAATTCTGGTTTTGCGCCATACTCACGCTCAATGTCTTCATCAAAAGCCAATGTAGTTAAAGCAAAGAACTTTTCAATTTCTACTTTTTTATAATCTTCCTTTAATGTAATGTTACACCAGTTGAAGAAATTGTGGACCGGTAAATTGTCCTTCAGCTTCTTTGTATAATGCTCTTTGTCGAAAATCCACTTTTCTGCTTCGTTTTCTTCTTCTTCAAAATAAACATCGGTTTCGTTTTTGAATTGTTCGAAAATTTCAGAAGCATTGTAAAACGTATCTTTTGAATAAACAGAAACTTCTTTTCTTTTAAGCAATTTTGGTGATTTGCGTTTGTAAGGATTTTTCAAATAAGTAATCCAGCCGGTTAAAATAATCGACTCAGTTCTGATGCGTTCGATCAATGGCAATAATTCATTTGTCAGAATTTTAGATTGACGCAATAAATTGTCATTCACCTGAATCAATTGAAAATAAAGCTTTTCAAACTGAACACGAGCATTTTCATCATCAAAATTCAAACGGTATTTATTTGAATATTCAGAAATTTCATACAACTTATTCGCAACTGATGTTGAATGGTTAATATCCAAAATTTTATTCAATGGAATAATATATTCGTCAATCCAACGGGATGCACGAACAATTTTTTCACGGTAATCAATTTTTTTAACGTTTGCTTTTAACTCGCGGGTTTCAATCAATAAACTTTGTGTGTTGCGTTCCACCATTTCGTAAAACGAACGGACTTCAATAGCTAAGTCGTTCAAGCGTTGGCTCAAAGTTACTTTATCGCCATTAATGTTTTCTCTGATTTTACGGAACAATTCCGCAATTGAAGTGTGGTATTTCTCAATTGTTTCCGGCAACATCGGTTTGAATTCGCTCAATACGAACTCAATCAAATTATAATAAACAGTACGAATTTCGTAGTTGTCGTTTACTGGACTCAATATCTTGTATTCAATCAATTGTGGACGAACGTCACTTTCGTGTTTCGCTACAATCTCATTCAATACTTCATACGCAATGATGCCTTCTTTGGATTGTGTTTCAAACAATTCAGCAATCACATCGTAATGTTCCAATAAAAAGCGGAGTATGGTTTTTGGTTCTGCCTTCATTTGATTAGAATTATTTTTTTATTTTCAAATGGTGCAAGGATATGTTCGCTTTATTTTTTCTGCAAATAATATATCCTTGGTTCATTTTTTATTATACTATTAATTGCTTAGTTCAAATTTTTTAAATTCTTCTTGTTAACTTTTTCCACAACACCATTTCTTTCTACTATCACGGCATTTTGTCTTTCGTTAATATTGATTTTTCCTTTTGAAGGATAAATGAAATAATATTTATTGAATCCTTCCACAGCATCTGGCGCAGCAAAAATTGGAATGAAATTATGTGAATTACAGAATTTCACAAGCTCCGGACGATTTTGTTTATCTATCGTAGCAACTTCATCAATAAACAATGTGATTTTGTTTTGTTCGTCTGTGATAGCAAGTCTGTTGATGATAGCCATAATGATTACCAAACGAATCATTCTGTCTGTTCCGTCCGATTCAACTTGGTTTGCTAAATCCACACGTTTTTCTGTTCCTTTGATTTCCAATAATAATTCGATATTGAACAATTCATCAAAATGAACTTTTTTACCTGTATCCAAATAAGTGTTCAGAATTTTCAAGTTTTCTGATTGATCAAAATCAAAACTCATTTGTCCGTTGAACTCCTGAATAGAACTGATCGCTTTCAATTCACTCATGATACGCTCGTTATCTATCAAATCAATTTTTAATGATTCGATGTTGGAGATACGAGTTGTTGCCAATTTTGTATTGAACTTGTCGTAAACGAATTGTTTGAATTCTTCGTAACGTTTCAATAAAGTAAATGCAGGGTTTGCGAATTGGGTAGAGATACTTGATAACAAGCCATCAATACTTCTTTCTTTATCGCTCAAACAAGCAATTTCTTCTTCCACAAAATTGATAAATTCTATTTCGTCAGCAATGCTGCTTCTTAAACGGTATTTTAATCCTTCGAACACAACATCTTTGTTTGCTTTAATATCGTGACGATCTTTTTGGTGAATTTGAATTTTCGAATAGATGTAATCTAAGTTGTCATTGGTTTCGTATTCACGAGGTTCCACTTCAATGGATTCCATTTCCATTTTACGGTCTTTCAATTCTTTTACACGAAGTTCAAGATTGCGTTTTTCCTCGTTTAATTTATCCAACATGATTTGTTTAGAAGCAATTTCTTTTACTAAATCATTCAATTGCAATTCAAGTTCTTTTTTCTCTTCATTGAATCCTTTGATTTCTTCAATAATACCTTTAATCGCTTTCTCTAACTGAGGTTTGGTTTCAATGCCTTTGATTTTGTCCTTGATAACTTCTAATTCTCCAAGGATGCTTTTTAACTTGAAATCTGTTTTTTCTTTGTCGACAACTGTTTTTAAAAGTTCCTCTGTTATTTTTTTCTCAGAAAGTAAAACTTTTAATTCATCTTTCAATTCTTTAACAGAACGGAATTCGGTTAACTCTAATCCTTTTGAAATATCAATTTCACCATCAAAAATGTTCATCAATTTATCTGATACTTTTTTGATTTGCTTTTTAATTTGTTTGCTTGGTAAACTCAATACTTGCTCCGAAAGGATAGCATTTAATAGCTGTTTCGTTTTTTCGTCATCTGAAATTTTGTGAATCAATAAGTTGTTGTAGTTGTTGATTTGATTTTCTACTGATGCAATTTTATCGGTCACTTTTTCTAAACGGAATTCCAAATGTTTGCTAGAAAGTTTTTGGCTTTCAATTGTTGTAATTCTGTTCTCGATTTCTTTACGTTCTTGATCCAAGTTTTTCATGGACTCTTTCAAGAACTCAATTGTTTCGTATTTGTTGATTTCATGCAATTCCACTTGCTTTTCGTTCAAGTAAGCAGTTTTGTTTTTGATTTCAGCATTTTTCTCACCGATGTAAGAAGCGAAATTTAATTCTTTCGGTTTTAAAATTTCATTAATCTCGTTGTGAATAGCTGCAATGTGGCGACCGCGTTCAACTGAAGATATTTCCAATTCCGGAATAGCAGCAGTGTAAGCAGTGTTGAATGCATATAACAATTCACTAACAATGCTGGTTTTTGAATTGTGAACTTTAACCAATTCACGAAAGTCTAAGAAGTCGGGACGAACAGCTTTGATACTTTTAATTTCTTCGTTTATACGAAGCAAATCGGTAATGTCTTTTTTGTTTTTCTGAGAAAAGTTTAATCCTTCATTCTCGCGGTTATCAGCAATAATTAAAGATTCTTTCAAAGTTTTGTTGGTGATTAATTTAGAGTTAATCAAGTAACGGTAAACTTTTGAGAAGTTGTTGCTCAATCCGTCTGCTTTAACTGTATCTTCTAACCAAACAACAGCATTGTTCTTTGTTCCACGGTGGTAAACTGCGTTAAACACATCTGTTTTCGTTGCAAACTTGCTGTGCATCACACCACGTTTGTTTAAGTTTTCAACTACTTCATCAAAGCTCAACAAACGTTGGTGAGTGCCTTCCATCTCAAAGAAGAAGTCTTCGTTGTAATCACTTTCAATTTTATAGTATTCCAGTTCACCATCTGTATTTCGTTTTACCAAAATGCAGTAGTAGCCCATTTTATTGATTTCAAAAATCAAGAAACTCTTGTTGTGAGTGGGGAAGTAGTGATGGATTGTTTCTTTATCACCTTTACGCTGACCGCTGAACGACATTTTTTGGCCGTCAACCACAAACAAAAAGTTCAGCGCATAGATTAGCGTTGATTTACCAATGTTGTTTGGTCCAACCAATTGGATAGAATCACAATTGTCGAGTTTCATTTCGGCCTTGCCGTAACCTTTTGAGTTAATTAAAGAGATTCGAGTAAGCATCTTTTTATAGGATTATAAGATTTATGCTCAAATATACTTTAAGGACTTGGGCTATTTGTTGAGGGAATTACTTGTTAATAACAATTCCTTTAAAATTGGGGAGAAGGAAGGTTTTATGTTAAAAAAATTAAAGTTTTTAAAAGTTTTAACAGGCACTTGATTATTGGAAAAAAATGATTATAACTATTAAAGCGTTAGCCGCAGATTCGCAAATTTCTTTGTTTACAAAAAATTAAGGCAGATACAGTGTTTGTGTCGCTTGAATAAGTTTAGAATCAGCACTAATAATTTAAGTATAAAAATCTGAGAATCTGCGGCTAAAATGGAGGCTGTTCTTACAAAAAGGTTTTTAACCAAGCTATTGCAGATTCTTTGTTGGTCATAATTTTTGTAGGAGTAATGGGTTTGTTAAAAGTAATGTATGCATTTCCCATGATTTTTTGTATGCTATTGTTTACTACAAATACGCTAGCCAAGGTGTACTGATTTGCTTCAATTCCAGAAGCGTATTTTCGAGCGTCAGGACTTGCCAATGCAAAATCACCAGCAATAAAAAGTAAAGGATATTTTTTGCCTCCACCCACTTCTGCGAAAGCGTTCACTATTTGCTTACCATCAATCAATTGAAGCGTCTTGTTTGCATTCATTTCAATTTGAATAATTCCATCGCTCCGCAACGACACAATGGTGGAAGCATTAACTATCGATTTAAGAAGTGTGATTTCGCTCATTTTGCAAACTAACTTATCAATTCATAAACTGGTAAATTTGCCAACACACAGCCATCGGCATCCAATTCTCTTAATTCTACTTCCTTTAACTGATTTACCAATGTAGGATTGTACTGTGTTTTTACTTTTACATAATTATCAGTGAATCCATGCATGAATCCATCTTTGTTATCGCTTTCAAAAAGTACGATTCTTGTTTGTCCTAAATGTTGTTCGTAAAAGTGGCGCAATTTTTTTGCAGATAAAATGCGTAACATTTTATTTCGTTTTTTGCGCATAGCAATTGGAACAACTTCTTTCAAATGAATCGCATCGGTGTTATCTCTTTCCGAATAAGTAAAAACATGCAGATAAGAAATTGGTAATTCATTTAAGAAATTATAAGTGTCTAAAAAGTCTTCTTCTGTTTCTCCAGGGAATCCAACAATCACATCTACACCAATGCAACAATGAGGCATTAATGCTTTTATTTTTGCAACACGTTCGCTGTAAAGTTCACGTAAATATCTTCTACGCATCGCCTTCAACATTTTGTTGCTGCCTGATTGCAGTGGAATGTGAAAATGCGGAACAAAGCGTTTGGATTGAGAAACAAATTCTATCGTTTCATCTTTTAATAAGTTGGGTTCAATAGAAGAAATTCTAAAACGTTCAATACCTTCAACTTTATCTAACTCTTGAACTAAATCGTAAAACGTTTCTTTTTTTTCTTTGACGTCTGACGCCTGACGTCCGACATCAGACGTTTTCCCAAAGTCACCAAGATTAACTCCCGTCAAAACAATTTCTTTTACATCTTGTTTGGCAATATCGGTTGCATTTTTAACAGCATTTAGAATCGTATCACTTCTGCTGCTTCCTCTTGCTAAGGGAATTGTACAAAAAGAGCAATTGTAATCACAACCATCTTGTACTTTTAAGAATACACGGGTTCGGTCGCCAAAGGAATAAGAATCAACAAAGAAATTAGCTTCTTCAATTTCGCAGCTATAAATTTCAGCTTTTGATTTTTTACTTAAATCCGTAAGATAGTTGAGTAATTTGAACTTTTCGGAAGCCCCTAAAACCAAATCCACACCTTCGATATTGGAAATTTCTTCGGGTTTTAATTGAGCATAACATCCAACCACCACCACATACGCCTCCGGAGAAATGCTCAATGCTGATTTTACAATCTGTTTGCACTCTTTATCTGCATTTGCTGTAACGGAGCAAGTGTTGATGACATATACATCGCTAGGCTCTTTGAAATCAACCTTTTGATAGCCTTGTTCCACGAACAGGCGCGCAATTGTGCTTGTTTCCGAGAAATTGAGTTTACAACCCAATGTATGAAATGCTACTTTTTTCATTTAAGAGTACGAAGTTACTAATAATCTGCTTATCATACCAATAGGGAAGAAGGAAAGCATTTGTTAACCTTAGGAGTTGATTGTTCAAAAAACTGTTAATAAGTGAAAAGGAATGTATCGTTTTCACCTAAAAGGATTTCTTAAACTTGAACTATATTAAAATGCTGCTTGTGGATATTAGTTTATCCCCAATAAATAATTTATGAAAAAAGCGTTTATCTATATTTCATCTCTTGTGTTTTTTGTTGCTTGTTCATCGGGTGACGATAATAAAACGGATACTAGAACTGTATTTAAGTATAACGATATGGCAGGAGTTAGTTCTCTCGACCCTGCTTCTGCGTCTAATTTTGAAAATATTTTAGCTGTCAATCAATTGTATAACGGATTGGTGGAAATGGACGACTCATTAATAATACAACCATCCATTGCCAAATCATGGACTATTTCAAGTGATGGAGCAACTTATACATTTCATTTACATACCGATGTAGTTTTCCACGACAATGATTTTTTTGAGAATGGTGTTGGTAGAAAAGTAGTTGCTAACGATTTTGTTTACACTTTTAATCGTTTACTCGATCCGAAAATTTCAAAGGCAACAACACTATTAACCTATGTAAACGAAAGAAAAGGATTTGAAGCACCAAACGATTCTACCTTTGTTATTCATCTCGACAGAGCATTTACGCCTTTTCTAGGAATTTTAACCATGAAATATTTTTCTGTAATTCCTCAGGAAGTAGTGGAGAGTTACGGAGAAGATTTTAGAAGAAATCCTGTGGGAACAGGTCCG
Organism: uncultured Chitinophaga sp.; assembly: GCA_964456225.1. Taxonomy (GTDB): domain Bacteria; phylum Bacteroidota; class Bacteroidia; order 2-12-FULL-35-15; family 2-12-FULL-35-15; genus 2-12-FULL-35-15. The sequence continues at coordinate 82,543 of CAYWAV010000001.1, forward strand.
TTTAAATTTAAAATGTGGAATGAAGGTTCTAAACTGGTATTTGTTAAAAATGAAAAATACTTTGAGTACGAAAATGGAAATCGTTTGCCTTACTTGGATGCTGTTTCAATTTCTTTCATTAAAGATAAAGAAACTTCTTTCCTTGAATTTTTAGAAGGCTCTGTTGATATGGTTTCTGGAATAGATGCTATTAATACGGATGAAGTACTAACGGTGGAAGGGCAGTTGAAAGATAAATACAAGGATTTGTATAAAATGCAAACACAACCGTATTTAAAAACGGATTATTTAGGATTTTTAATTGATGATAATCTACCTCAATTTAAAAAATCACCTTTAAAAATAAAAGCAATTCGTCAAGCGATTAATTATGGATTTGATCGTAAAAAGATGGTGATGTATTTGCGTAAAAATTTAGGAACACCTGCCACAGCTGGTTTTATTCCTCCTGGTTTGCCTTCATTTAATAGTTCAAAAGTGAAAGGATACGATTACAATCCGGATAAAGTAAAAGAACTTTTGTTTTTGGCTGGTTTCCCTGATGGAAAAGGATTGCCGGATATTACTTTGTCAACAACAGAACAATATTTAGAATTGGCTGAATACATTCAATCGCAATTAGCTGAATTCGGAATTAATATTAGAATTGATGTACAGAAATCAAATGTATTGGGAGAAGCAATTGCAAATTCTAAATTAAATTTTTTCCGAAAATCATGGGTTTGCGACTATCCTGATGAAGAAAATTTCCTTTCATTATTCTATAGCAAAAATTGGAGTCCGCAAGGCTTCAATTATACACACTATAAAAACCCTCAATTCGATTTGTTATACGAAAGATCTCAATCCGAATTAAACGACTCTATTCGATATGATTATTATCAGCAAATGGATCAATTACTAATAGACAATGCGCCTGTTGTTCCTTTGTACTATGATCAAGTAGTAAGATTGGTGCAGAATAATATTTCGGGATTGACTTCCAACTCCATGAATTTGCTTTCTTTGAAGAAGGTGAAGAAAATTGCTGTGACGAAATAAGTTATTGTTTCTCCAGATAACAAACAACAGGATAGTGATCCGATAATTCTTCTCTTATTGTGCGGAAGTGGTATGCTTTAAATTGCTTACTGTGTAATATATAATCAATTCTGAAAGAAGGAAATTTACCAATATAGGTTCGTCCAAAACCATTGCCACTTTCTATAAATGCATCCGATAAATTAGTTGCAATTGTGTTTTTTGTATACGATGCTGGTGTATCGTTAAAGTCGCCACAAATAATTACCGGATAAGGACTTGAGGCAATGCTTGCATGGATTAAATCAGCTTGTTTGGCTCGTTTAACAAAAGCAAGCTTCAATCGGGTTAAAATACTTTTGGTGTGTTCTATGTCTTCTGTTTCAACATCATTCTCTAAGTCATCCAGGTATTTATAATCTTCTTTGGAAAAGGCGATGGATTGTAAATGCATGTTGTAAATCCGTAATGTGTCTTTTAAATAAAGAATATCAGTATAAATGCAAACATTGTTGCTATGGTAACCAAAATCGATTTTACCTTTATTTAGAATTGGATAAAAGCTGAATGTGGCGATTCCAAAATGGTGCTCCTTCTTAACTGTTGTAGTATACTCAATGTGAGCGTATTTGAATTTTGAAAGTTTTAAAAGTGAATCGGTATTGGCTAGTTTACTGCTGTCGCGATGAAAATATTCCTGAAAGCAGGCAATTTCAGGTACTTCATTTTTTATTAGTTGAAATATCTTATTCCGAGTGTCAATGTTATGATTCCAGTCGTACAAATCAAACACTTTAACATTGTATGACATCACCTTTATTAATTTTTTAGAAACATCGGGTGTATTATTGGATGTGAATTGAACATAGCTGTGCAAATTAGAAAATCCAACTAATATGATCAAGAAGGAATAAAGTGCACGTTTTTTAATTTGTATTGCCCAATAAATAATAAATAAAAAATTAAGCACGAGAAGCACTGGATAAAATAATCCAAAAAATGCAATGATCCAAAATCTTTCCGGACTTACATGAGGAGCCATATAAGAAACGAGCAAAGCAATAACTACAAGGTGGTTGCAGAACATCGCAATGCGGTTAAAGAAATGGCGTTTACCTTTCCTTGTTTTTTTTTCTTCTTGTATGTTCTTTTGATCCTCCAATATTTTTGCTCGCAAAGCTGCCTGCCGACCGGCAGGTTATGCAACTTTTTTTATTTGTTTACTTTTTTAATTGCCTACCGCCAACTTTATTTTTTATTGCCAACTGAACTACTTTTTCCCACTCGCTTTGAATAAAATTTCTTTCTCCGATTTTGATAAACTCTCGTATCCTGATTTTGAAATTTTATCCAATATTTTATCAACTATTTCCTGCTCTATTTTTTTATTGTAATTGTATGCTTCGTCTGAAGTGCCACGTTTATAAGCTACTTTCATTGTACTTCTGTGTCCCGATTTGAACAAGCCTGATAGCCAATCGAAAAAGCGATTGATTCCTTTTGACATATCAACTCCTTTTTTATATTGTTTGATAAATACAAAACCCATCAATGCGCCACCTATGTGAGAAAGGTTTCCGCCCATATTATCATAAGACGCCATATTTAAAACATCTATAAAAATAACAAACATTGCAACGTAAATTAATTTAACAGGACCAATAAACATCATGTTCATGTTTACGTTGGGAACAAGCGTGGCTGTTGCAACAATGATTGCCGTTACTCCAGCTGAAGCACCAATCATAGTTGAACCGGAGAACTGTTGAAAAACAGGAATGAACGTAAAAAACAGAATCGTTAATAAAGCTCCGGAAATTCCGCCAAATAAATATAATGGAATTAATTTTTTTGAATTGGTATACTCTATGAGAATTTGTCCGAACCAATACAACGTAATCATATTCCATAAAATGTGCATGAGCCCGAAATGTGTGAACATATAGGTGATGATTGTCCATGGCTTGTATAGAAGTCCATTAAAACTGATTGGAAGAGCTAAATTATTTTTTATTAAAGCTTCAATTGTTACCAGAATTTCGGATTCTCCACTTATGAATGTAATTATTCGAAAGAGGCCAATAAGCATGAAAATCACAACGTTTAGTATGATTAAACGTGTAATAGGATTGCCATTCCGTAATTTTGTTTTAAAATCTTCTATAATTTGATTTGCCATCGCTTAATAAAAACGGTTACTTTGTTTTTGCCAGTATTTTATAATAATAAATCCAAATAGTGCACCTCCTAAGTGCGCAAAGTGCGCAATGTTATCGCCTGCAAAATTCGCTACTCCAAAAAATAATTCAGCAACCGCATACAATACAATTGCATACTTTGCTTTTATAGGAATTGGTATAAACATTAACATCAATTCAGTATTAGGGAATAACATCCCAAACCCTATTAAAATTCCAAAAATTGCACCTGATGCGCCAACCATTGGAGTGTTTTCTTTTAATGTGGTTAGTTGATTTATATCACCCATGGCTCTGTTTATAAAAGTGATGTTATCTGGGTTGTTTGTCCAATCGATTAAAAATTGATCGATTACTAACGTGTTTTCAGGAATTGAATACATTGCAGAAAAATGTGTTTTAACAATAGAGATATATTCTTCAGGTGTAGAATTGTTTAAAAAAGCCTGTGTCGCTACTTGAATTTGATGATATTCAAATGCCTGGTAGCCTATGTAAATAAGTGCCGCTCCAATTCCCGTAATCATGTAGAAGATGAGGAAACGCTTCGGTCCCCAAGTATTTTCCAGGACTTTGCCGAACATTAATAAGGCAAACATATTAAAGAAGATGTGAAAAAGTCCTCCATGCATAAACATATAGGTCACAAATTGGAAAGGATAAAATAGCTCGGAACTGAAATAGTGTAATCCCAAATAGGTTGATAGATCAATCTTGTTTTGAGTTTCAAACAAAAAAGTAGCAAGAAAAAAAAGCACATTAATAATTAGCAAATTTTTTACTACTGTTGGCAAAGCATTAAAGCTATTCGGACGATATTGTTGGTAAGACATGGTTACGGATAACGAATTAAAACGAATTTACTAATTTGTGTTTTTTTTGCTGATATGCTAACTATCTACTGTCTACTTTTCTCCCTACTCCAAACTCCTCGCTGCGAACTATTTCTTAAACCTCTTATCTAAATCGTCAGAAGAGAATGTTGTAATGGTCGGCTTTCCACTTGGCGTGCTGTAGGGCATTTTACAAGCAAACAATTCATCTATTATATTCTGCATTTCTTCTTGCGTTAATGCTTTGCCAGACTTTATTGCCGTGTTTCTTGCCATCGAACGTGCTAAATTTTCTCTTTTATCGGATTTTAATTCCAGTAAGTTCTGTTTGTAATTCTCCAATAATCCTTCCAATAATTTTACCGAATCATATGCTGACGTATCGGCAGGAACGCCATGAATAATAAATGTGTTTTTGCCAAATTCGCTAATGTCAAAGCCCATACTCTGAATTTCTGACTGTAATTCTTTTACCAATTCAAAGTCGGGTGTGTTCAATTCAATGGTTTTAGGAAAAAGTTCTTGTTGTGTGGCCGACTTGTGTTTTTCAAATCCTTCTAAAATGCGTTCATACAAAATACGCTCGTGTGCACCTTGTTGATCAATTACCATAAAACCGGTTTTGATATGAGTTAAAATGTATTTGTTGTGTAATTGGTAAGTCGATTTCTTATTGCTCTCGTGTAAATCGTTGTCCCAATCAGTGTTTATTGTTTGTTGCGTTTCTTCTTCTTTTTTAATCTCAAACTCCAATTGATTATCAACGTGGCGACTATAAAGTTTCTCCCAATTGGTTTTATTGGAAAGTTCGCGTTCGATTGTTTCTTTCTTTTCTGTTTTAAACGGATTGTAATTTTGATCTACCTTAATAGTCGGCTGCTTGTAAATACCGTCAACAGGCTTTAATGGCATGTTGTACAAATGCGCTTCCTGGTCAAAATCCAGACTAGGGGAAATGTTAAATTGCCCGAGAGATTTTTTTACAGCCGAACGCAAAAAAGCATAAATCGCTTTTTCGTCTTCAAATTTCACTTCTGTTTTTGTCGGATGAATATTAATATCGATGGATTTTGGATCCACATCCAACATTAAAAAGTAAGAAGCAAAAGAATCTGCAGGAAGCAACTGCTCGAATGCAGATTGCACAGCATGGTGCAGATAGCCATTTTTTATAAATCGTTTGTTCAAAAAGAAAAACTGTTCGCCACGAGTTTTCTTAGCGAAATCAGGTTTTATCACAAAACCTTTTATTTTTACAATACCTGTGTTTTCTTCAACAGGAACCAAACGGGTGTTGTAAGAATTTCCGAAAATCCCCATTAAACGCTGTTTCAATGAACCTGCTTCCAGATGAAATATTTCGGTATTGTTATGATGAAAACTAAAAGCAATCTCCGGATTTGGAATACTCACTCGATGAAATTCGTCAATGATATGGCGCAATTCAACAGAATCTGTTTTTAAAAAATTCCTTCTTGCAGGAACATTAAAAAACAAATTTTTAACGGAGATAGAAGTGCCTTCTGAGCAACTAACGGCTTCCTGGCGCTTGATTTCACTTCCTTCAATGTATATTTGAACGCCAACATCATCGCCAATACGTTTTGTTTTTAATTCTACCTGAGCAATGGCAGCAATAGAGGCCAAAGCTTCTCCACGAAATCCCATTGTTCGGATAGCAAAAAGATCATCTGCTTTTTTAATTTTAGAAGTAGCATGGCGCTCAAAACTCATGCGGGCATCGGTTTCACTCATTCCGCATCCATTATCAATGACCTGAATAAGTGTTTTTCCGGCATCTTTTACAATCAGCTTTATCTTTGAACCGCCAGCATCCAATGCATTTTCCATCAATTCCTTAACAGCAGAAGCTGGTCGTTGAACCACTTCCCCTGCAGCAATTTGATTGGCTACCGAATCGGGTAAAAGATGAATAATGTCTGACATAATGGGCGAATTCCCACAAAAATAATACTAATAATTGAATGCAGACGAATTGTTATGGATAAGCCTGAGGTTGTGTTAGTTTATTTAACAATCAGCTTTTTGTGAATATTTGTTTGTCCAGAAGAAATTTCAACAAAATAAACCCCTCTCGCTAACTTATTCTCCGGATAAAAGGAAAACAATGTGTGTCCTTTAGCTGAAAGTGTAATGGTGGTGGAGTATATTTTCTTTCCAGTAACATCATAAAAATTGATGTAAGCATCCGATACTAATTGCGAAGAAATAATATTGATATTGATATTTTCATTTCCGGCTGGGTTAGGATAAATATCAAAAGCAAAATCATCAGCACTATTAAATTCAACTGGAACAGTTTGAGAATAACTTGTGTTTCCGTTAAAATCTGTTTGTTTCAAACGATAATAAGAAAGACCATTGTATGGATTTGCATCCACAGAATAGTAGTTGATTATACTGGTACTATTTCCTGCTCCGTCAGTTGTGTTTACTGTTTCAAAGTTAATTCCATCAACCGATCGTTCAATATTAAAATAATCGTTATTTATTTCAGAAGCTGTAACCCAGTTTAAATCTACTTTGTTTTTGTTTGGGACTGCTGTAAATGAAAGTAGTTCGATTGGTAATGGGTTGATTCCTTTTGTAGAACCAAATGTGAAGGGACTAAATGAGGTAACATTTGCAGTTGTTTTTACCGTTCCTGCCGCTGATCCAACACACCCAGCAGTTGTTGTAACAACATCATTGTTGTTTTCCCAAGCAGCGCCATTCCAATGAGCAACTCTTAAATCAGAACTAGTACAATCAATGATTCCACTCCAGGCAGCATCTTCCCAATATAAAGTAACTGTTGCATTTCCAGTGCCTGTTCTATCTAATTGCCAATATTCCATTGTACTCACATTCATTAAAACAGGAGTTGGAGTTACAGCCATTGAAGTTGTATTTGAAAAAGGATTTGCAAAATATTCAGCAGTATAGGTAGAAGACACGGTAGGAACACCTATAGCAATTCGTGCATATCGTCCGGCTTTACCTGTTGGAAAAATAAAAGCTTGTGCGCCTATTTTTCTAATTGGTCCATCCACGTAGCTGGTACTGCTATAATTTGTAGCAACGGCTCCACTATTTACAACTATTAAGTTGGACGTGCTTGTAGTTAGTAATCCACTTGTAAGATTTAAACCAACAGTTGTTCCACTAATGTTCACGTTGTAAGTAGCAGTTCCTCCTAATGTAACACCAGCAGCATTGTTTATTACAAGATTGCAAAACGTTTCTCCAGCAGCAATGGCATTATCAAAAATTGTTTGAGCTACTGTTCCATTAAAAGTAACGCTTCCTGTTCGTTCATTAAATGCAGTTGCACTATTGAAGTTTTGTATCCAATTCCCTTGAATGGTAATTGGATAAAGTGTTGTAGAGACATCAATACTTCCACTAATAAATTGAATGTTGTGGCCCACATCTAAATTCCCACCCAAGGTGTTGGTTCCAGAAATTGTTTGAATGTCATAAAATTTCATTGTAGAAGAAGCGCCTTGCCCGTCAATTGTTAATGTCCCTGTAAATTCAACCAATGAGTTATTGGTAGTTGCATCAACCGTTCCTTGAACATATGTCCAGTTATTCATTTCACTAATTAAATTTGAACCAAACGTAAGTGTTCCACCCGTTTTATCAATAGTTACTGCTGGTAATCGCCCTCTGTTAGATGAACCTGAACCAGTGAGCAATTGATTGCCTGTTCCGTTAAATAAAAATGTTCCAGTTCCACCTGTGCTTGTAGCACTATTCGTAATCGTAACGTCTCCTTTTGGATTAAAAGTTCCAGTATTTATTGCGTACCAACTACTACCAGCGAGTGTAATAAGATTAGAAGAGGTCCAAGTTAATCCAGCAGAAATAGTAATGGTTTGACTTGTGCCTGGAATAAAGATGTCGTACAAACTTATATTTTGACCAGATAATGTACAGGTATTTAAAATGTTTACAGCAGAAGTTCCTGGAACTATTAACGTGTTTCCTGCAATGGTATTCCAACTTGTTCCATTAAAATTAAAAACACCGCTAATGTTTAAAGAACCAGAAGCTTTATTGATTTGAACATTTCCAATCGCACAAATGTAATTGTAAGTTGAAACCGCAGAAGCATTGATATTTTGTGCGCCTGTTCCATCAAACAAATAAGTAGCTGAACCACCATTAGCCGAATTGTTTGAAGATGCTGTTAATGTTAAATCACCTTTTATTTCTAAGGTACCAGTGTTGATTCGGTACCAACTGGAACCATTAATTATTACATTGTTTGTGGATGTTAAAAATAATCCAGCGGTTAAATTTATATCCTGACTATTAGCAGGAATGTAAATGTCATATAGCGTAAGATCTTGTCCGGAAAAAGTGGTTGTGTTTAAGATATTTAAAGTAGAAGTTCCAGCATTTATTAAGGATGTTCCAGCAGTTGTAATCCATGTTGTTCCATTGAAATTAATAATTCCAATAAAGTTCAAAGTTCCAGAAACTTTATTCACTTGTACTTTTCCTAAAGCGGCTACATAATCGTAAGCGATTGCTCCTGAGGTGATCGTTTGTGCACCTGTTCCGTTAAACAAATAAGTAGCTGAACCGCCATTTGCACTGTTGTTAGAGGATGTGGTTAAATTTAAATTTCCTTTTATTTCTAATATGCCAGTGTTAATTCGGTACCAAGACGAACCACTGATAGTAACTAAATTAGTAGAGGTTAATTTTAAACCACTAGAAATATTAACATCCTGACTATTAGCAGGAATGTAAATATCATACAGCGTTAAATCCTGTCCGGAAAAAGTAGTTGTATTTAAAATATTCACCGTAGAAGTTCCAGCATTTATTAAGGATGTTCCAGCAGTTGTAATCCATGTTGTTCCATTGAAATTAATAATTCCAATAAAGT
>CAYWAV010000001.1:91596-164982 GCA_964456225.1 uncultured Chitinophaga sp.
GTTCCAGCAGTTGTAATCCATGTTGTTCCATTGAAATTAATAATTCCAATAAAGTTCAAAGTTCCAGAAACTTTATTCACTTGTACTTTTCCTAAAGCGGCTACATAATCGTAAGCGATTGCTCCTGAGGTGATCGTTTGTGCACCTGTTCCGTTAAACAAATAAGTAGCTGAACCGCCATTTGCACTGTTGTTAGAGGATGTGGTTAAATTTAAATTTCCTTTTATTTCTAATATGCCAGTGTTAATTCGGTACCAATTTGTTCCGTTGATAGTAATTAAATTTGTTGAAGTTAATTTTTGTCCTGCAGTGATATTTATATCTTGTCCAGTAGCAGGAATATAAATATCATACAGTGTTAAATCTTGTCCCGAAAAAGTGGTTGCATTATTTAGAATATTTAATGTGGATGTTCCAGCATTTATTAAGGATGCGCCAGCGGTATTAATCCAAGTGGTTCCATTAAAATTAATGATTCCAACAAAGTTTAAGGTTCCAGAAGTTTTATTCACTTCCACTTTTCCTAATGCTGTTACATAATTGAAGGCAGCAGCAGCAGAGGTAACAGTTTGTGCTCCCGTTCCATTAAACAAATAAGTAGCTGAACCACCATTTGCACTATTGTTAGAAGATGAGGTAAGGTTCAGGTTTCCTTTAATGGCTAATGTTCCTGTGTTAATTCGGTACCAATTTGCACCTATTATTGTAAGGCTGTTGTTTGAAGTAATCGTTTGTCCAGCTCCAATGTTATAATCGGCTCCACTAGCAGCAAACGTTAAATCATACAATGAAATGTTTCCTGAAAAAGTTTGTGTTCCAGAGAAAGTAACCGCTCCATTGTTGTGATTGAATGTTCCACCGGAGAAGGTGTAGCCACCAGTAATTTGAAGGGTTCCCGCAGTAGAAGTAAATGTTCCCGCGCTTAAATTAAAACTAGCATTAATGGTAATGTTTCCATTGTTGCCGGTAAATGTTCCTGCGGCTTGTGTGAAATTGGATGCTCCTACCGTAAGCGTTATGCCTGCATTAAAGGATACTGCTCCTGTATATCCTGTAGCAATTGAAAATCCAAGAACATTGGCTGCTGCATCAATAGTACAAGAACCGAGTCCAGCACCATTAAAAATAGCAATATCTATATTTACAGGAACGCTTGCTCCAGAGGCTCCACCAGAAGTAGTAGACCAGTTTGCTGTATTGTTCCAGTTGGCAGCACCGCCTGAAATCCAAAAACGGTTAGCTGAGTAGCTATTTGTATAGCTAAAAAGAAAGATAAGAATTAGGGAGTAGACTAATCTTTTCATCTTGTATATATTATGTCAAATTCTTACAAATATAAAAAAATCATTCATTTGGTGAAATTTTAGGAGGTTTATTTTTTAGACAATAAAACTTAGTTTTTGAGATGATTAGAAGGTTTTCCATATTTGGATGCCAAACCATTGATTGAGGTAGCTGAAGAAGAGGATTCCCAACATGAATAAAAAGCAGAAAGGCAAATCTAGATTTTTTCCAAAGAAATTACTCCCAGAAAGAAGGATGAGTGGTGTAAGGGTTTCGACTTACATTTTAGTTTTCAACACCGTCCATAAATTGATGCTAAACCATTGATTTAAATAAATCACAAAAAGTATCCCAAAAATGAGGGCAAAAGCAAGAAGCAAACCTAGATTTTTTCCAAAGGAATTACTTCCAGAAAGAAGTACGCGCGCAACTAACAGCTCCACTTTTGGTTGCATGTAACTGAATGCGGGAACCAAAATAAATACCAGCGTTAACATGGCAATGCCTGTAAATTTATAAGGATTGATACTTATATCATAGTGTATAATATAGTCGGTAATAAAGTCAGTGAAAAGATTAAGTGCTAGTACACTTATCATTAATACCATTAAGTTAAACAGTTTTTTGTACATCGTTCTTGTTTACTATGCAAATCAACGGAAATCTCCGTTATTATGTGAAGTTCGTTCAGTATTTCAATTAACATCCTTACGTTGAAAAGTAAAGAAATCATAACCGAATGAAGCACTCTTACAAAGTAACTTAGCACAATAATTGTTATACTCGTAAAGCATCAATCTTTTTTTAATGAAAAAATTCATCTTCACTATATTTTCTTCTTTTGTTTTTATCTCTGTTAGTTTTATTCCAAAATCAACTGTCACCCAGAACAAAGGCGAAGGGCAAGATCCACCATTTTATTCTAAAGATACACGTTGGGCAGATTCGGTTTTTAAAACGCTTTCTCCTGACGAACGTTTGGCACAATTGTTTATGGTTGCAGCGTATTCCAATAAAGACAATGCTCATGTAAAAGAAATAAAAGACTTAATAGATCAATATAAAATTGGGGGTTTGATATTCTTTCAAGGCGGACCAGTGCGACAAGCCATTCAGGCAAATTGTTATCAGTCGTGCTCCAAAGTACCTTTGTTTATGTCGATTGATGCTGAGTGGGGCTTGGCAATGCGATTAGATAGTACCACAAAATTCCCTCGTCAAATGACTTTAGGCGCCATTCAAGACGATTCATTAATTTATGAAATGGGTTTTGAAATTGCTCGTCAATGCAAGCGATTAGGGATGCAAATAAATTTTGCTCCAGTTGTGGACATCAATAACAATCCCTTAAATCCTGTTATCGGAAACCGTTCTTTTGGTGAAAACAAATACAACGTTGCAAAAAAAGCATTGATGTATATGAAAGGAATGCAGGACAATCAAGTGCTTGCCAATGCAAAACATTTCCCCGGTCATGGTGATACCGACAGCGATTCACACAAAACGTTGCCAACCATAAAATCATCTCGCGAACGGTTGGATACATTGGAATTGTATCCTTTCAAAGAATTAATTGCACAAGGATTAGGCAGTATGATGGTGGCACACTTGAGTATTCCAGCTTTGGATACTACACGCAACCAGGCATCCACACTTACCAAAAAAATTGTAACTGGTTTATTGAAAGATACACTTGGATTTAAAGGCTTGGTTTTTACCGATGCTTTGAATATGAAAGGTGTAAGTAAGTTTTACAAGCCGGGAGAAGCGGACGTAAAAGCACTTTTAGCAGGAAATGATGTTTTACTTTTTGCAGAAGATGTTCCCACTGCGATTGCTGAAATTAAAAAAGCAATTGAGCGTGGTGATATTTCTCAGGAAGAAATTGATAAACGCTGCATGAAAATATTATTGGCAAAACAATGGGCAGGACTAAATCACTATTCTAAAATAAAATTAAAAAATTTGTACCAAGACTTGAATACTCCAAATGCAGAACTGATTAATCGTAAATTAACAGAAGCATCACTTACTTTATTGCAGAATAAAAATGAAATACTTCCGCTGCAGAATCTTGATTCAACTAAAATTGCTTCAGTATCTCTTGGATATAAAGGATTGAGTGTATTTCAACAAACGCTTTCCAATTATGCTTCCGTGAAACATTTCGGAGTTGATAAAGATGCAAAAGTTCCTGCATTTGATACGCTGTTTGCTCAGTTAAAAAATCACAACCCGATTATTGTTCATATCAACAACACAAACAATAAGCCGGATAAAAATTTTGGTTTAACACCTCAAGTGATGTCATTTTTAAAAGCAATTTTAAAAGAACACAAAGTGATTGTGAATGTGGCTGCAAATCCCTACATCCTTGCAAAGCTGGATAGTATTCAGTTTGCTGATGCAGTAATCATGAGTTATGAAAATAGCGACTATAGCGAATCGTATGCAGCACAATTAATTTTTGGTGGAGTAGGTTCAACAGGGAAATTACCAGTTACAGCAAGTCAGGATTTTAAAGTAGGAACAGGAATCGACACCAAGCCCGTTCGTTTTAAATATACTATTCCTGAAGAGTTAGGTTTTGATTCTAAGAAACTTGCGAAGATCGACAGCATAGCTATGAACGGAATAAAAGAAAAGGTTTTTCCTGGTTGTCAAGTCTTAGTTGCAAAAGATGGGAAAGTGATTTACCAAAAATCATTCGGTCATCATACTTATGACACAAAAATAAAAGTTAAGAATACAGATTTGTATGACTTAGCTTCCATTACTAAAATTGCAGCTTCCACGGCTTCTTTGATGAAATTGGTAGACGAAGGGAAAGTGAATTTAGATAATCCATTGTGTTATTATATGCCGGAGTTGGAAGGGACCAACAAACAAAATATTGTACTTCGTGAAATGATGACACATCAGGCGGGATTGAAAGATTGGATTCCATTTTGGATTAGAACGGTGAACAAAGATGGAACGTACAAAGACGGAATTTATAATAAAACACCAAACGATTTTTATTATAACCGAGTGGCGAATGATTTATACATCAATAAAAATTACGAAGACACAATTTATAAACGCATCATTGAGTCACCTGTAAAAGAGTCGGGGAAATATGTTTACAGCGATCTTGGATATTATTTTCTGAAAAAAATTATTGAAAAAGAAACACAAAATGCATTAAACATTTATGTGCAGAATTCGTTTTATGCACCATTAGGATTGACAACAATGGGTTACAAGCCTTTAGCAAAATTTGAGTTGAACAGAATTGTTCCAACGGAGTTTGATGCAAAATTTAGAAAGCAACAAGTACATGGTGATGTCCACGATCAAGGAGCAGCTATGCTAGGTGGAGTAGGCGGACATGCTGGATTGTTTTCCAACTCGAATGACTTGGCGGTGATGATGCAACTGTTCATGAACTACGGAACTTACGGAGGAAAACGGTATATAGATTCAACAACACTTTTTAAATTTACTGAATGTCAATATTGCACAGAGAACAGAAGAGCAATTGGTTTTGATAAACCAGAAATGAATCCCGATAAAGACAGTCCGGTTTGTAAAGCTGTTTCCTATATGAGTTTCGGTCATGCCGGATTTACAGGTACATTGGCTTGGGCCGATCCTAAAACCGGGATCATTTATATTTTTCTATCCAACAGAGTCTATCCCGATGCGGATGACAATAAACTTTCTAAATCCGGAATACGCGGAAAGATCCATGCGGTGATTTATGATGCTGTGAAGTAAGATTTCCTTTCTTTTCACTTTTCTTTTATCTTATGTATATTGTTGAATATCAATTATATAAATAATTTGTTACCTGTTTGTGTTACTATGACATCCAAATACAACAACGATGTCAAAAAAACATATAACAATTCTCCTCCTGAGTTTCTTCATAGGTATTTCTATTCAGGCTCAGCACAATTATCTGCTCTTCGATTATTCTGTTTCTCAATTTAAACTTTCACAAACCAGTACAACTTTCTCAACACTTTCCGAAAAATTAAACCGCTGCGAAGGAAAGTATGCGGGTGCATCTTATCACTTTGCATTGGGACGTAAAAATTCGATTGGCATTGGAATGGGTCTCAGCAAAATTAACTATCAAAAAGAATGGCTGGGCGTTTTTCCGGAAAGCAATCAATTTGGAGTAGCTACGGTAAACGGACAAATTGAGTACTGGAGTTTTCCTGTTTCTTATACCAGGACCAATGGTTATGGCCGAAATAATTTAGCCAGATATTCTCGCTTTAAAAGAGACCAGGCTCATTTTGGATTCACGATCACCTACACGCCTTCTTTCATCGGAAAAAATTCCTTCTCCGTAAACACCCTGGGCGGTGCCGACCATAATACATTCCTTTCAAGTTTCAATAGCAACGAACAAGCCTTTCAACATTCTTTAACGATCGGACTTTCGGATCAATTCTATCTTTTAGAGAATCGCATCCGCATTGATTTGGAGCCTTATTTCGGAATGGGAAGTAGCTTTTTCAAAGAAGGTGGAACCAATATCAACAACCTCAGTTTTGGTTTACGATGCCGTATTGGTCTTTATACAAAACTGCCGCAAATTAATATAGAAAGAGAAGTAGCTAAAGGGAATGCAGAAGAGAAGAAGAAACAGTTGGAACAAAAACAAAAAGAAATTCAAGAACAACTTAATAAAAATAAAAACCCTAAATAAAAAAATCATGAAGACTCCAATCAAACTTTTAATGCTGACAGTGCTTATTGCAATGTCTGCTAAGGCGCAAAATGTTCACCATGGTGAGCTTGCAACTAACGGTTCAGTTTATTTCAGAGCAGAACCTGTCAACAATTTTTTGCCCGATAAAGCAGGAAATATTTATTACTACATGCATTTGCAAGGAGTACAAAAAACATTGGCTGATACAAAAGAACATATTCCTTTGAATATTTCTGTTGTGCTTGATCGCAGTGGATCTATGGAAGGAGATAAATTGAAATATTCTAAAGAAGCTTTAAAATACATTGTGAACAATCTGGATAACAGAGATGTGATTTCTATTGTATTGTACGAGACAGGTGTGGAAGTATTTCTTGAACCGCAGCGGTTGGAAGACAAAGCAGGTTTATTAAATAGGATAGACAAGATCACAACAGCCGGCTCTACCAATCTGGAAGGAGGCATTCGAAAAGGTTATGAACTGGTAAAAAGTGCAAAAAAATTAATTGGCACCGAAATGGTCAATCGTGTTTTGCTGCTTTCTGATGGACTTGCAAATGTTGGATTGACAGATTCAGAAGCATTGGCTGCAATAACAAAGAATCATTTCGAAGAACACCATATCTCTATTTCTACTTTTGGAGTTGGGAATGATTACAACGAAAATCTAATGGCGAAGATTGCTTTACAAGGCGGTGGATTATATTATTTTATTTATTCTCCTGAAAAACTTCCTTCAATATTCAATGAGGAATTAAAAGGGATGTCGAAAGTGATTGCAAAAAATACGTTGCTGAAAATTAAATTTCCTTCAGATCAATTGACTTACGACAGAACGTTTAATTTCAGCAGCAATTTAAAAGGAAATGTCTTGGAGATTAGTTTCAACGATCTTTTTGCTGAAGAACAAAAATCAATTTTGATCTGTTTTAAAACAAATGGAAAACCCACCACTCCTCTTACCATTGAATGTTCATTAGAGTACTCAAATGCAAATGTTGAGCCAATGGCTTCTGTCACAGATGTCAGAAAATCGATTATGAAACCGGCAGCAGATGATAAAGAGTATGACAGTGGTTACAACCATGCTGCGAGCGAAGGCTATGCGCTTGGAATTACACAGGAGCTGTACGATAAAGCTGTAGAAAATGCCAATGCCGAACATTATGCGGAAGCCAAAGTGGTAGTGAAAGAAGCGCGTGACATTTTGGATGTCCATTTCAAAAAGGTAGGGGAAAATGTTTTTTTACGTGATTTCGACAAACAATTATCAGAGTATGCTTTGTTGATTGACAACATGAAAGACATGGATCGAGAAACATTTCGTTACAACGTTAAGTTGAGTAAAGAATACGGGATGAAAAGAAAAATTCGTTCAAAATTTTAACGAATAAATTGCATATCTTAGTATACCCGTTTAAGCGGGTGTACTCGATATGTCTGACATCAATTCCATATTCAAGAATAAAAACCTGCCTGCCGGACAGGCAGGCGAAGAAACGGTCGGATTGCTATATGAGCGTTACGGAAAAAAGCTCTACGGTTATGCGATCACAAAGTGGAAGGTGAGCGAAGATGATGCTTGGGAACTGGTTTACAAAACGCTTTACAAAGTAATGAATGTAGCTGATCAATATAATTTTCAGGATGAAGGAAAATTTATTGGTTTTCTTTTTAAAGTTTTCATCAACTATCTTCGAAATCATTATCGTGATACGAAAGCAAAAGGAATTGTTACTATCGAGCTACTCGAAAAACATGAGAAAATCAGCATCGACCGAAAAGAAAGTTTAGAAGAAAAGGAAAGTACGAGTACGCTCATGAGATGTCTTCAAAAAGTTTTAGCATTGTTAGACGATTGGCAACGTGTTCTTTTATTGATGCGTGCACAGGATTATTCTTATGAAGCTATTTCAAAATATGTGGATCGTCCAAGTGATCAGCTGAAAGTATATCATATGCGCTTTAAAAAAGTGGTTACTGAAAAAACGAATGAGTGCATGAATAAAAACGAATGAAGAATTTTAGTACCATAAATGAAAATGAATTGGATGGAGCGTTAAATGCTTTGTTTCTGGAGAAGTACAGCCGGAAAGAAGATGAAGAGTTGGCTCGTTTTTGTATGGAACAGGATTTTCAGGTGCTTATCAATTCAAAGAAAGAAGCAGCACTTCTTGCACGCTTAAACGGAAAACAAGGCGGAGGAAAAAATATACTATTATGGTCACTTTCTGTTTTGTTGCTTTCTGTTTTATCAATTGTATTGTATAATATTAATAGCAGCGAACAAAAAGTAATAGCCACATCTTCGGAAAATTCAACTGCTTATTCTGAATCTGTTGAATCGTCAACGCAAACGGATGGTTCGAGTGCATTAGAAACCACGGAAGAAAAATTAGAGCAAAAAATTGTGGGTAGTTTATCTCCTTTTAATGTTAGAACAAATGAACCTACAAGTCCGGCAATTGATAGTTTGGAAGTAGAACCCGTATATATTCCAAAGGCAGTTCCGGAACCTGTTGAAGAGAAGGTGCTTCCTTATTTTAATAAAGAAGGACTTGCCTATTTTGCAAAAATAAAAAAGCGGATCCTTCAAAAACTTGTAAAGATAGACGATGTGCTTTATGGTAAAACTGCACCGGGTTCTACAATGTATAAGAACAGTGAAGTGATTGTGCCTCCTTTTGTTATGAGCAATTTTCCGGTTACGAATCTGGAGTACAAAACTTTTTTAGCCGACCTTGTGATGCAGGGAAGATTTGAAGACATGAAAAAATGTTTACCAAAAGAAGAAGTATGGAAAGAATATGGTTGTAATAATTTGGCGAAAAATTATTTTTCAAATGAAATTTACAATGATTTTCCTGTGGTGAATATCAATACCAAAGCATGTGCTATCTATTGCGAATGGCTGCAAGAAGAGTGTAATCAGGAGCTTGCGATATCAACTAAGAAATCAAAAACAAAAAGCACTGGTAAAAAGAAACAGGTGATAGTGCGACTGCCTTATGATTATGAATGGATTTATTCTGCCGATGCAGCTTATGCGCTCATTCCCGATTGTTCAGGATACAATACCATTTATGATCCCAGCGAAGGTTTGGTGGATAAAGGGTTTTATAAACGTACTTCACAGGTGAATAAGATTGACAAGAGTAAAGAAACGCCAATGGATAAATTGTCGGATGTAAACCGTTTTGGAATGTCAGAAGAAGAGATCATTGCGATCTTCAAAAAAGCGATCAACTACAAAGATGTAAAATCAAAAAGCACAGGAAACCCTGCTGCCCCGGAATCATACCCTGATAATATAGAAGCGTGTTGTTTGGCCGGACATGTGAGTGAACTCATCAAAAGCAAAGAAGGTGAAATGAAAGTGAGAGGTTGTTGCTGGAAGGATAAGGAAGAATATTTGAAGATGATGGACGTTTACAATAAAAATGGCGCTTCACCATTTATTGGTTTCAGGGTGGTTATATTGAATACAGAAAGAGGAAGTGATAAAGATCCTTTTTGGTAAAAATTCATTACATCCTTTCAGGAACTTCAATTCCCAACAATCCCATGCAGTTCTTAATTGCAATACCAATTGTATTTGATAATTGCAAACGGAATAGAATTAAATCTTTTTGCTCTTCTTTTAAGATAGGAGTATCGTGGTAATATTGGCTGAATTCTTTTGCTAAATCGTATGTATAGTTGGCTATTAATGCCGGACTCAATTCATTGGCTGCTTGTTGCAATACCGCATCAAAAGAATGTAGTTTTATTAGCAACTCTTTTTCCTTTGGTAATAATGTTACGTTATGAGTAAATACATCAATGTTTTCAAAATCCCAACCCTCTTTTGCTTTACGTAACACTGCTTGTATTCTTACATAATTAAATTGTATGAAAGGAGCAGTGTTTCCATTAAAGTCGATGGACTCGGCAGGATTGAAAAGCATTTTCTTTTTCGGATCGATTTTGAGCATAAAATATTTTAATGCTCCCAAGCCAATTGTTTTATACAAATGATTTGCTTCTTCTTCGGTTAAGCCTTCAACTTTTCCTAATGCTTTTGTTGTTTCAGCGGCAGTATCAATCATCACTTGCATTAAATCATCCGCATCCACCACTGTTCCTTCACGTGATTTCATTTTACCTTCCGGCAATTCAACCATTCCGTAGGATAAATGGTGTAAGTCGTTTGCCCATTCGTAACCTAATTTTTTAAGGATGAGAAACAATACTTTGAAATGATAATCTTGTTCGTTACCAACGGTATAAATCATTTTGGAAAAATGTACATGTTGTTGACGCAAAAGAGCTGTTCCCAAATCCTGAGTCATGTAAACAGAAGTTCCATCCGAACGCAACAAAGTTTTTTCGTCCAAGCCATCAGCGGTCAAATCAATAAAAATAGATTTATCTGCACGTGTTTTCAAAACACCTTTTGAAAGTCCTGTATCAATAATTTCTTTTCCTAAAAGGTAGGTATTGCTTTCGTAATAAGTGCTATTGAAATCAACACCCATCATTTTGTAAGATGCATCAAATCCTTTGTATACCCAGCCGTTCATCATTTCCCACAAGTCGCGCACTTCTTTATCGTTTGCTTCCCATTTTTGCAACATTTCTTGAGCCTCTAACATCAAAGGCGCATTCTTTTTCGCATCTTCCTCCGTTTTTCCGTCCGCCATCAAACGTCCGACTTCCGTCTTATACTGTTTATCAAACTCCACATAATATTTCCCAACCAAGTGATCGCCTTTCAATCCAGACGATTCAGGTGTTTCCCCATTTCCCAATTTCTGCCAAGCCAACATACTTTTGCAAATATGAATTCCACGATCGTTCACCACACTCGTCTTTACTACTTTGTTTCCTGCAGCAGTCAATATATTTGAAACAGAGTATCCTAATAGAATATTTCGCACATGTCCTAAATGCAAAGGTTTGTTGGTATTCGGAGAAGCGTATTCTACCATTACAGTAGCTGCATTTTCAGGAACAGGTTTTATAAGTGATTTGCTATTAATCGTTTTAAAATAGTTGAGCCAGAATGAATCGGCAATCACCAAATTCAAAAATCCTTTTACTACATTAAAATCAGCTATTTCGGGAACATTGGCTTTTAGATAAGTTCCAATATCGTTGGCAGTATCTTCGGGTTTCTTTTTAGAAATTTTCGCAAAATTAAAAACGACAAGAGTTAAGTCGCCCGTAAAATCAGGATTTGTTTTTTCGAAAGCTATTTTATCAGACGAAGCACCGTAAAGCGATTGCAATGCTTCAGATGTTTTCTCCGTAAGTTTTTGTTCTAAGTTCATTCTACTATTCTACTGTTTTCTTTTTACTTAATTACATAATCACTTATTCATCCTAATAAGTCAACTGACTCACCACTTTCTGCAATATCTCAAAAGTATTCTCCGCCATTAAATTCTCCTTATCAAGTGTAGGGTTTACTTCGCAAATCTCGAAGCAACAAACTTTTTGGTTTTGGATAAGGCGGACACATAAACTTCCGGCTTCCTTTTCTGTTATTCCGTTACGAACAGGAGTACCCGTTCCTTTCGAAATAGAGGAATCCATACTATCTACATCAAACGAAACATAAATATGGGTACAATTACTTAAGTGAGCCAAAGTATCGCGGGCAATTTTCTCCACTCCGTTACGCTTTACCTCAGCAGTGGTGAAGGTTTTGATTTTGTGTTTCTTTAATAAATAGGTTTCTTCGGGCTCAACGTCTCTTACTCCAATGTAAACCAGATCGTTGTAAGAAATTTTTGGAGCAATTCCACCAATTTTCTTTAAACGGTTCCATAAATCAATCGTGTCCTTATCGGGTTTATTCATTTTATTAGCCGTATTGTCTTCGTTTAATGAAACGGCAATCGGCATACCGTGCATGTTTCCGGATGGGGAAGTGTACGGGCTGTGAATGTCAGCATGTGCATCAATCCAAATAACGCCCAATTTACTTTTTGGGTAAGCTATTTTGATTCCGGCAATGGTTCCGCCAGCAGTACTGTGATCGCCAGCAAGCACAATTGGGAAATTATTCTTCTTTAAAGTCTGGGAAACCTGGTTGGCAATACGCTCGTAAATGGCTAAAATACCTGCAATACGTTTGGCATGCTGGTACTTTGTTGGTTCAAACAACAGCTGGTTTTCCACCTTTACTTCAATAGATTCAATCTGTTTAAACATATTACTTCCATAATCGAGTGCTGCTATTTTAATTGCATCCACACCCATACTTGCGCCACGGGTTCCAGCTCCGATTTCGGACTTTACTTCTATAAACTTTAAATTTTTCATCTGAATTACTTTATATATAGCACCTATAAACTTTTATTGCCTGTTTAGTCGATTCTTAGTTAAATGTTGATTTAAATCACTTACTTTGCTTATAATTTATCAATGTAAGTTACTTACATTTGCTTTTTATATTTAAATCCCCTTAAACATGGAGAATACATACCGCGATTTAATTCAACAAACCTTTGATTTTCCTCAGGAAGGGTTTAATGTTGAAGATGATAGTCTACATTTTAATGATATTCCTTTGATGGATATTATCAAGCAATACGGAACACCCCTTAAAATCTCCTATCTGCCAAAGATCAGCTCCCAAATCCAAAAAGCCAAGAAAATATTCAATGTGGCTATGGCTAAAGCCGATTACAAGGGCAAATATACATATTGTTATTGTACTAAGAGCTCTCATTTCCAATTTGTATTGGAAGAAGTGCTTAAAAACGATATTCATTTAGAAACCTCATCAGCCTTTGATGTGCCTC
Source organism: uncultured Chitinophaga sp. (assembly GCA_964456225.1). Taxonomy (GTDB): domain Bacteria; phylum Bacteroidota; class Bacteroidia; order 2-12-FULL-35-15; family 2-12-FULL-35-15; genus 2-12-FULL-35-15. Next base: position 104,377 of record CAYWAV010000001.1, read on the forward strand.
TGGTAAGGGCTTTGTATGATGCTGGAAAAATTTCTAAAGAGACCTATATCATCAACAATGGATATAAACGACCTAACTATTTAAAGTATATAAGTGAGTTGGTGAACGATGGTTTTGTGAATTCTATTCCCATTCTGGATAACACCAATGAACTCCCTTTGCTTGAAAAACTATGCAAAAACAAGTTTAAAATTGGTATTCGGGTAGCAACGGATGAAGAGCCTAAGTTTGAGTTTTACACTTCCAGGTTAGGTATTCGTCAAGCTTCTATCATAGATTATTACAATAAAAGCATCAAGAATAGCACAAAGTGCGAACTTAAAATGCTCCATTTCTTTATCAATACGGGTATTAAAGACACAACTTATTACTGGTCGGAGTTAACAAAATGTATCAATGTATACTGTGATTTGAAGAAAGTTTGTCCTTCTTTGGACTCTTTAGATATAGGCGGAGGCTTCCCAATTCGTACATCTTTGAGTTTTAATTACGATTATGGATACATGGCGGATGAGATTATTCAAAAGATAAAGAACATTTGTGAAGAGCGTGGAGTAGAAGAGCCACATATTTTTACCGAATTCGGAAGTTTTACTGTTGGCGAAAGTGGTGCCGCTTTGTATTCGATAGTTGACATTAAGAAGCAGAACGACAATGAGTTATGGTATATGATTGATAGTTCTTTTATTACTACTTTACCAGATACTTGGGGCATCAAGCAAAAGTTTATTTTGTTAGCAGTAAATCATTGGGAAAAGGATTATCAACGGGTAAATTTAGGTGGATTAACTTGCGATAGTGAAGATTATTACAATGCCGAATCACATCTGAATCAGGTATATATGCCGATTGTTCATGAAAAACAGAAAGAGCCATTGTATTTAGGATTTTTTCACACTGGCGCTTATCAGGAATCGCTTGGTGGTTATGGAGGAATTCAGCATTGTTTGATTCCTGCACCTAAACATGTTATTATTGATATAGATGACGATGGGGAAATACACACACATTTATTTGCGAAAGAACAGAGCTTTAAGTCGATGCTAAAAACCCTAGGCTATTAGGATTTTTTTAAAAAAGCACTTTTTTTTTGCCATTATCATTTAATCGTTATCTTTAGCAACTTAATCGGCAAAAATTGCTTGTTAAAAAGAAGAAAGCATAAACTACTCCTAGATTATTTTGATGAAAAAAAGAAATTGGCTTATTATCATTCTTGCAATAATAATCATTCTGCTTTGCTTAATGTTTTGTGGGAAATGTAATACGGGTGGTGGAAAAGTTGGTGATGAAGGGACAATTGAATACACTGCATCTGTTGTAGACCAGGCTAATCCTATGGCTGGCTTAGCTCCTAGCAAAATGATTATCAAGTTCAAAAATAATAAGTCTTGTGCCGAAATGAGCGCAGGGATGGGACTTTTTAGTACTTCTTTTATTTCTGATCCAGAGAAAAAAACATTGACTCAATTAGTTAAGCTTTTAAATAAAAAACTTTCCCTTGTGTTAAACGCTGCTCAAATAGAAAAAGAAAATGCGGCTTATAAATTCGATTTAACTCCTCTGAAAGGCGAAAAAATGATTGCAGGATACAAATGCAAAAGCGCACATGTAAAAATGCACGATGACTTTGAAACCGAATTTGATATTTTTTATACTACCGACTTAAAAATTGACAAACCAAATTTTGCTAATCCATTTCACATGATTGATGGTGTGTTAATGGAATATCAAATGAAAAAATTCGGGCTCGAGATGAAGTTTACTGCCAAATCAGTAAAAAATGAGGCGATTGATGATGCAGCATTTGAGCTTCCTGCCGAATACAAAGCTGTATCAGCTGAAGAAATGAATACGTTATTCGAACAATTACAATAATCTAAAATTTATTCTGATGAAAAAACTAATAGTAGCAATAAGCATTGCTTTGTTTTCTGCAATTGATTTAACTGCTCAAACTTTTGAAGGAGTAGTGGTCTATACGATTTCTTTCGAAAATTCCGGTCTGCCTGTAGAAGCTATTGCGATGTTGAAAGGCGCAGAGTCTGCTGTATATATAAAAGGAGATAAGCGGAGAATAGATATGAATACAGCTATGCAAAGCACATCTACACTTATTGATAATAAAGCAAAAACGGTGATGATGACAATGGACATCATGGGACAAAAATATTTGATAAAAATGAATGATTCGGACTTGAAAAAAGAGAAAGAAACAGCTCCAACTACTACAATCAAATATCTTGATGAAACCAAAGTGATTGCAGGTTACAAATGCAAAAAAGCGGAGGTGACAATAAAAACGAAAGAAGGTGTAGAGGATACATTTATCGTTTTTTATACGACTGAAATTCCGGTGAATGAAACGAAAACCACTTTCGAAGGATTAAACGGCTTCCCTTTGGAATACAATATTGCACAAGGCGGCATCAAAATGACTTTTTCTACCAAAAGCATTGAAAAATCACCCATTCCAGATTCAAAATTCGAATTGGACAAGGAAGGTTATAAAGAAACAACTTTACAAGAGCTTCAGAAGTCGATGATGGGCGAGCAGTAGGTAAAGTAAGTTAAGTAGGGAAATAAGTTAAGTAGGGAAGTAAGTTAATTATGGTAAATAAAGGAAGTACTGGTACAATAACCTAGTCAGCTAGTCACCCAGTTACCTATTAACAATCCTACGTTTATAAGATTTTGACTTCCAGAGAGTATACCCTTCCTCATTTAGTAATTTTATTGCAAATTAAATTGTCATTTCAAAATATCTAGAAAACTAGATATGAGAAAATAATAATTTTCAATTTTTAATTTTCCAATTTGCAATTAAAAAAATGGCTGAGCCTAAAAAAAATACTGTTAAAAATACTTTAAAAGAAAAAGAAGAGGTTGTTGATGCCAAAAATTCCAAAGAGCCCAAAGCTAAAAAGGAAAAAAATGTTGACGATCCTAATAAAGTTTCTTTCTTCGAAAAAATAAATAATTTATTTGCTTTTGCTCAAAACGAGCGCTTTCAAAAAATTGTCGGACTTTCTCTTTTGCTTTTATCCATCTACACGGCTATTGCTTTTACCTCTTTTTTATTCACCTGGCAAACCGATCAAGATAAAGTAATGGGGAATTTATTTGCAGCCGATGCGGTAGTGAATAATTGGCTCGGAAAATTTGGCGCATTAATCGCGCATGTGTTTATTCATAAATGGTTTGGTGTTGCTTCTTATGTCTTCTCTTTCTTAGCATTAATTTCAGGTATCCGAATTACATTCAATTTAGAATTATTAAATCTCAAAAAAACATACATCAACTCATTTGTCTTTTTGATTTTTGTTTCAGTCGCACTCGGATACGTTTTTCACGATGCGTTATTTTATTTAGGCGGAGCATTTGGATTCACAATCAGCAATCAGTTGAATGCAGCTATCGGATTTGTTGGAACCGGAGTTTTACTTTGTTTTGTTTTGTTAGTTTATTTAGTAGCCGCATTTAATATTTCATTCGACTTAAGTAAAAAAGATCCGATTGATGAAAATACTTCGACTCCGCTCAGTGTGACGGAAAAATTAGAAGAAATCGAAGAAAAAGAAGTGCCCCTGAACACCTTCAAGGAAATGGAAATTGTGACGAATGAGGAGGAGCCTGTTGCTCAGGACTTGGAAATTACAAATGAGGAAAAGCACGACATTGTTGAAGAGGTTGTAAAACTAGTAGAAGTGGAAAAGCCATTAGAAATTGAAAAACCTGTTGTGCTTTCTACTGACGAGAACGGAGTGCAATTTACAGTTGAAAAAATAGAAGGAAAAGAACAAGAATTAACTCCTGAACAAATAGCTGCTGCATTGGTTGAACAAGTGGGTGAATACGATTCAACACTTGATTTAGGAACCTATCAATTTCCACCATTGGATTTATTGGAAAATTATGGCGGTTCAAAAGATATTGTTATCAATACCGAAGAGCTGAATGCCAACAAAGATCGAATTCTAAAAACACTAAGCGATTACGGAATCGAAATTGATAAAATCAAAGCAACCGTTGGTCCTACTGTAACACTGTACGAAATTATTCCGGCTGCCGGTGTGCGTATTTCTAAAATTAAAAACTTAGAAGATGATATTGCTTTATCTCTTTCTGCATTAGGAATTCGTATCATAGCACCAATACCGGGAAAAGGAACAGTAGGAATTGAAGTTCCAAACTTAAATCCCGAAATGGTTCCGATGCGCACACTCATTGCATCCGAAAAATTTCAAAACACTACCATGGATTTACCAATTGCATTAGGTAAAACCATCAGTAACGAAACATTTATTACCGATTTGGCAAAAATGCCGCACTTGTTGATGGCAGGAGCAACCGGACAAGGTAAATCGGTTGGATTAAATGCGGTGTTGGTTTCTTTACTTTACAAAAAGCATCCATCACAAATTAAGTTTGTGTTGGTGGATCCTAAAAAAGTAGAGTTGACTTTGTTTAATAAAATTGAACGTCACTTTTTAGCAAAGCTTCCAGATAGTGCAGAAGCGATTATAACGGATACAAAAAAAGTAATTCATACGCTTAACTCTTTGTGTATTGAAATGGATCAACGTTATGACCTTTTGAAAGAAGCACAAGTGCGTAACATTAAAGAATACAATACCAAGTTTATAGCACGTAAACTAAATCCGAATAACGGACATAAGTTTTTACCATATATTGTTTTGGTTGTTGATGAGTTTGCCGATTTGATTATGACTGCAGGAAAAGAAGTGGAAACACCCATTGCCAGATTGGCACAACTTGCCCGAGCGATTGGTATTCACTTGATTATTGCAACTCAACGTCCTTCAGTAAACATCATCACAGGAACAATCAAAGCCAATTTTCCGGCACGTATTGCTTTTAGAGTAACCTCTAAAATAGATTCGCGTACCATTTTAGATTCAGGTGGAGCCGATCAGTTGATTGGTAGAGGTGATATGTTACTTTCTACGGGTAACGACCTTATTCGTTTGCAATGTGCATTTGTAGATACTCCTGAAGTAGACAAAATTTGTGATTTTATTGGAAGTCAGCGTAGCTACCCAACAGCCTTTATGTTACCCGAATATGTGGATGAAAATGGTGAAGGAAGTGGTAAAATGGATGATCCATCCGAAAGAGATGCCTTGTTTAATCAAGCAGCCGAAATAGTGGTTTCTACTCAGCAAGGTTCTGCGTCATTGCTGCAACGTAGACTTAAATTAGGCTATAACCGAGCAGGGCGTATTATTGACCAGTTGGAGTCCGCTGGAATCATTGGCCAGTTTGAAGGTTCAAAAGCCCGCGAAGTACTTATTAAGGATATGTTATCTTTGGAACAGTTTTTGAATAAGCCTCAGGGTGAATAAGTGATTGGGTGACTAAGTAACTGGGTGATTAAGTGATTGAGGGATGAGGTGACTAGGTATTATACGGAGCTGTCACTTCGAGCTGTCACTTCGAGCGGAGTCGAGAAAAGGAAAAACGGATTAATCTAAAAAAAAAAAAATGTTTACTAAAAAATTATCAATTATTGCACTTTTGGCGATTGGAACTTTAAACTCAGTTGCTCAGGATCAAGATCCGAAAGCGAAAAAAATTCTAGACGAATTAAGCGTAAAAACAAAAGCATATACCACCATAAAAGCTGAATTTACTTGGGTGATAGAAAAAAAGGATAAAACCAAAGATACCCAAAGCGGAAAAATTCAAACAAAAGGCAACAAATACAAATTAGAAATTCCAGGACACGTAATTTACTGCGATGGAAAAACCGTTTGGGATCATATAAAAGATGCCAACGAAGTTCAGATTAAAGACATGGAAGCAGGAGGAGAGGATGCGATTAGTCCTACTAATATCTTCACCATTTATGAAAAAGGTTTCAAATATAAATTTGATGGAGAAGATGCTACAACACAAAACATTAGTTTGTTTCCAACCAACCCTGACAAAAAGAAGTTTCATACCATTAAGCTAACGATTGATAAAACAAAAAAACAAATCACCAGTGTAAAAATGTTTATGAAAGATGGAACTACTCAAACCTATACCATCAAAACATTTGCGGGAAGTATTCCAATAGCAGATACTGAATTTGTTTTCGATACAAAAGCCCACAAAGGGATTTCAATTGAAGATTTGAGGTAAGAACTATAATGCATATTTTAAAGCCTTTCTGATAATTCAGAAAGGCTTTTTTTGTCTAGTCATCAAGGCAAATTGTCGTTCAATAAAAATCATTTACTATCTTTAAAGTATGAGACTAATCCCTTTTTTATTATTCTGTTTCTTCACCACTGTATTGAGTGCACAAACAGCTAAAACAAAACAAACAGAAACCACTAAACCTTTTGTATTGGGTGTAATTGAAGAAATTCAATCAAAGGAATTAGCAGAAACAAGAATTCTAAACATATACCTTCCAGAAGGATATAGTAAGAACGATACAGTAAATTATCCTGTTATTTATTTGTTGGATGGCTCGGCTGACGAGGACTTTATTCATATTGTAGGATTGGTGCAATTCAATAATTTTCCATGGATCAATCGCCTTCCAAAATCCATTGTAGTTGGAATTGCGAATGTGGACAGAAAAAGAGACTTTAGCTTCCCTACTACTATTGAAAAAGATAAAAAAAATTATCCAACCACAGGAAAGTCTGATAAGTTTATCGCCTTTATTGAAAAGGAATTACAGCCATTTATTGAAAAGAAGTATAAAACTACATCTTCTAAAATGATTATCGGACAATCTATGGGCGGCTTATTAGCAACTGAGATTCTGTTAACCAAGCCGACACTTTTTAACAAGTATGTGATTATTAGTCCGAGTTTGTGGTGGAACAATTGTTCGCTTTTAAATCAACAAGCACCTGTTTTAGAAGAAGATTTTAAACAACAAACAGATGTTTATATTGGAGTAGGCAAAGAAGGTTTAGCACCAACAGAGCTTCCGCATGTAATGGAAGTGGAGGCTAATGTGTTGGCAGAAAAATTAAAAATGACAAAAAGTAAAAATGTAACAACCTATTTTGATTATTTACCTCAGGAAGATCATGCAACAATAACACATCAGTCGGTATTTAACGCGTTTAGATTGTTATATCCTGTCCCTCCGCAAAAATAATTAATAAATAATTTCCCAAATTGGGAACTTTTTGTATCTTTGTGTAAATAAGCGTGTGTGAGGGTAATTTCAAAAAAAATACTTAGAGAGTTTTGGGAAAAACATTCAGATAGTCAGCAGCAACTGAAGTCTTGGTTTCAGGAGACTAGTAAAGTGAGTTGGAAGTCGCCTAAAGAAATTAAAAAAGAGTATCCAAGTGCTAGTTTTTTAGAAAACAATCGAGTAGTTTTTAATATAAAAGGAAATAAGTATCGCTTGATTGTAAGAATCAGCTATGATTATCAGATGGTTTGGGTTCGATTTGTTGGAACTCATGCAGAATATGATAAGATTGATGCAACTAAAATTTAAAGAGATGACAATAAAACCAATTAAAACAAAAAAGGATTATCAAAATGCCCTTGAAAGACTTGAATTGATATTTGATTCAAAGAAAGGTTCAGTTGCAGGTGATGAGTTGGAAATCTTAGGTATCTTAATTGAAAAATATGAAGACGAGCATTTCCCTATTGGTTTTCCTGATCCTATTGAAGCTATTAAATTCAGAATGGAACAAATGGGTTATACTCAAACGGATTTAGCTAGAGTAGTTGGACTAAAAAGTCGCGCAAGCGAAATTTTGAATAAGAAAAGGAAATTGACTTTGGAAATGATTCGATTATTACATGATAATTTAAAAATTCCTACCGAGGTACTTATTCAATCCTATAAATAAAACTTTATGTAGACAAACAAAGCGTGTGAAAGCTGTTGAATGCCTTTAAAGTAGGATCCAAAAGGTTCAGGATCAAATAAAGACGGAACAAAAAGTGAGAAGTATTGTAGCTATTGCTACGAGAGAAGCTAAAATAAAAAGCCGAGATTTAAACATCTCGGCTTTTTATTTTATACTACTAAATTATTTTTTCATCATACGTCTGATAAGCCATAAAACAATAAATCCTACTGGAACAAGAAAAGCCCACAAAGGATAGGCTGTTACTATAGTATTGAAACTAAAATCTTCTGTAAAAATGCTTAGGTTTTTGCTTGTATCAAATTTTTGAATAAAACTTGCTTGTCCATCCACAAATTCTAATTCTTTGTCTTTACCATTAATGATAAAACTAATTCTGCCTTTATTTAACTGTAATTTGGTATGATTAGGATTAACAAATCGTAATTTAACTTCGGCCTCTTTGAATGTGAATATTATAGAGGGCAAAGTAACTTCAATATCGCTATTTGTAATACGATCAATTACTACAGAATTATCTACAACCTCTACCTCTTCACCTGGAATTTCTTTGGCAAATGTAGAGACAAACGTTAAAATGAAAGTAATCGCAAACAGTACTTTTTTCATGCTTCTTTTAATTTGAGCACAAATATAGTCCTTTCATAAAACCAATTGCAATTTTTTAGATAAATGGCATAAAATAGGGGCTGAAATTAAGGCTATAGGAAAAAATAAGGCCCGATCCGATATTCATCGAAACAGGCCTGGTTGGTTAGGGATGTTGGTGTTTTTTAATCGATTAGTTTGGCATCCGGATATTTTTCCTGCCAAGCTTTTAATGCACCCTCTGTCCGAACCGTAATGGTAGTTCTAGTATCAATTTGTAATTTGAATTTAGGGCGATTATCGATAACTTCTTTTTTGATTTTCATTGTCTTGCTCATTTTGTTGCTTATTAAGGTGTTCGTGATTCTTACGAAATCATTTCTTTATTGATTATCCATAACATACAACACAATATCTCTGCCAATTGTTTTATACTTAACATATTTTAACAACGAGGATTTGTTTCCTTTCGCTTCGACTCCGCTCAGTGTGACAGTTGGTGAGCAGCTTATTGTTAAACTTAATAGTGTGTTGTTGTCACACTGAGTACTTCGACTCCGCTCGAAATGAATTTAGAACTGTCATTTCGAGCGGAGTCGAAAAACGCTAATTATTCACTAACAGTTTTTTTTATTTTCTTCTTATCCTCATCAATAGGGTTTCTGAAAACAAACTCTTTGTTGAACACATCCAATACAATGTTGGCATCTTTTTCAACTTTCCCTGCCAATATCTGTTTAGAAAGCTCATTCAATACTCGTTTTTGGATTACCCTTTTTACCGGTCGGGCTCCAAATTGAGGGTCGAAGCCCAATTGTGCCAACCAATCTATTGCTTCAGCTGTTGCAGTGATATGAATATCGTTTTCTTCCAGCATTTTAGCAATGCCTATGAACTGTAATTCAACTATTTGATGCACATTTTCTCTGGTTAATGGAGTAAACATGATGGTTTCATCTATTCTGTTTAAAAATTCAGGACGAATTGATTTTTTTAGCAATTCAAAAACTTCGACTTTTGTTTTTGCTATGATCTCATCTCTGTTCCGTTCTGTCAATTTTTCGAAATTTTCTTGTATCAAATGAGAGCCCATGTTTGACGTCATAATGATGATGGTATTTTTAAAATTTACCATGCGTCCTTTATTATCAGTCAATCGCCCATCATCTAAAACTTGTAGCAAAACATTGAATACATCGGGATGTGCTTTTTCAATTTCATCCAGTAAAACAACACTGTATGGTTTTCTGCGTACTGCTTCTGTTAATTGTCCGCCTTCTTCGTATCCCACATATCCCGGAGGTGCACCAACCAATCTACTCACAGCATGACGCTCTTGGTATTCACTCATGTCAATACGAGTCATACTATTTTCATTGTTGAATAAGAATTCTGCCAATGCTTTTGCTAACTCGGTTTTACCAACACCTGTAGTTCCCAAGAAAATGAAAGATCCAATGGGTCGCTTGTTGTCTTGTAATCCGGCACGACTTCTTCTCACAGCATCGCTGATGGCTTCAATCGCTTCTTCTTGACCTACCACACGTTTATGCAATTCATCTTCTAGATGTAAAAGTTTTTCGCGTTCACTTTGTAACATTCGTGAAACTGGAATGCCGGTCCACACAGCAATTACTTCTGCAATATCTTCGCTTCCAACTTCCTCTTTAATCATTTGTGAGCCGTTTTGTTGCATTTCTGCTAATTTGCTTTCAAACGATTTTAATTGAACTTCGGCTTCTTTAATTTTTCCGTAACGTATTTCAGCAACTTTGCCATAATCACCATTACGTTCTGCCTGGTCAGCTTCAAATTTGAAGTTCTCGATTTGTTCTTTTACTTTTTGAATGCCTTCAACTACTTCTTTCTCACCTTGCCATTTAGCACGCAAATCACTTCTTTTATCAGATAATTCTGCAATTTCTTTGTGAAGTTCTTCTAGTTTTTTAGTATTCTTTTCGCGTTTGATTGCTTCGCGTTCAATTTCAAGCTGACGGATTTTGCGTTCTACTTCATCCAATTCTATTGGCATAGAGTTAATCTGCATTCTAAGTTTAGAAGCCGCTTCATCCATTAAGTCGATTGCCTTATCTGGTAAAAAACGATCGTTGATGTATCGTTGTGATAATTCAACAGCAGCAATAATTGCTTCGTCTTTGATACGCACTTTGTGATGCGTTTCATATTTTTCTTTTATTCCGCGTAAAATAGAGATAGCATCTTCTGCATTTGGTTCATCCACCATTACTTTTTGGAAACGTCTTTCGAGTGCTTTGTCTTTTTCAAAATATTTTTGAAACTCATTTAAAGTGGTTGCACCAATTGCACGTAATTCTCCACGAGCCAAGGCCGGTTTTAAAATATTGGCAGCATCCATAGCGCCTTCGCCACCACCGGCACCAACAAGTGTATGGATTTCATCAATGAATAAAATAATTTCTCCTTCTGCGGAAATAACTTCTTTCACCACCGATTTTAAACGTTCTTCAAATTCACCTTTAAATTTTGCTCCGGCAATGAGTGAGCCCATATCCAAAGAAAAAATTTGTTTTGATTTTAAATTGTCAGGAACATCTCCGTTGATGATGCGATGTGCCAATCCTTCTGCAATAGCAGTTTTACCAACACCTGGTTCACCAACTAAAATCGGATTGTTTTTTGTTCTACGTGATAAAATTTGCAACACTCTGCGAATTTCCTCATCACGCCCAATCACAGGATCTAGCTTTCCTTTTTTTGCTTGCTCATTTAAATTGATGGCAAATTTATTCAAGGCATTGTAAGTATCTTCTGCTGTTTGACTGTTTACTTTAGCGCCTTTACGCAGTTCTGTAATTGCAGCTTTTAAATCTTTTTCAGTTACTCCATTGTCTTTCAACAATTGTGAAACGTTGTCTTTTGTAGAAAGCAAAGCCAACAACAAGTGTTCGATAGAAACAAATTCGTCACCAAATTCTTTTAGGTAGTTAGCTGCTTTTGAAATTACCTGATTGGCAGTATTAGATAAAAATGGCTGTCCACCCGAAACTTTCGGATACCCTTCAATCATTTTGTCTAAGGCCTTTGTAAACATTGCAGTATTTACATTTAGCTTCTTTAGAATAAAAGGGGTTACGTTTTCGTCCACTTCTAAAATTCCTTTAAAAAGGTGTCCGTTTTCAATAGATTGCTGCCCATTGGCAGTTGCAATTTGTACTGCTTGTTGAACAGCCTCTTGCGATTTTATGGTATAGTTATTTAAGTTCATAGTTTTAAATTTTGCATGAAATAAAGGTCAAATAGTAGTCCAACATTTAAAATGACAATTGTTAGGACTAATTGGCTGACTACTTTGATTTTAAATGACTTTATGGCTTATTAAAGCATTCGTCTCTGCCTATTTTACAGACCAATTTTTTTTAATATATTGCAGGATATTTAACAAGCTTCATGAAACGCTTTTATATACTACTTTTAATATTCTTATCGATTTTCTTATCTGTAAAATCCATCGCACAGCAAGCGAAGGCGGATAGTTTGTATCAATTGTATTCTAAAGCGTTAGATGACACCACAAAAGTGGATTTGTTAATTGGGATAGCAAATGCTTATGGAGATGCTGAAATTGTAAAAGGAGTCGGTTTTGTTAGAGAGGCATTAGAACTATCTGAACGAGCTCATTATGAAAAAGGTGTTTGTCTTTCCAATATATTATTAGGTGATTATTATTCCGAAAAACTAAATTATTCAATAGCATTAAAGCACTATTTGAAAGCAAGTGTTGTTGGTGAAAAAAATAAGATGTATGGTTCATTGTCATCCTGTTATAATAAAATTGGAATCATTTATTCCAATCAAAAGAAAAATGAGCTAAGTATGAAATATTTTCTCAAAGTTGCAGATATTTCACTTTTGCAGGATAAACCAATTAGATATGCAATTGCGTGTAATAATATTGGCATTGCTTACAAAGATTTAGGTCGTTATCAAGATGCAAAAAAGTATTACAGATTGGCATTGGCACAGTTTCAGAAATCAGATTTTAAGTTAGGGATTGCATCTGTAAACAATGGTTTAGGGACAATAAGTGATTTATTAGGCGACTATGATGAAGCATTGGATTATTATGAAGAAGCAATTCTTGTATTTCGTCAAACAAAGGATTCTTCAATGGCAGCTGGTTTGCATACAAATATTGGCGAAGTGTATAGTCACAAAAAAGAATATAATAAAGCACTTGAATATTATCTTAAAGGCTTAAAAGTTATTGAAGCTCAACAAAGTAAAAATAATAATTTTAGACTAGATGCTTATGATGGTTTAGCAAATGTGTATTCAAATTTAAAAAATTATGAAAGAGCTTATTATTTTCAAAATAGATATCTTGCTTTAAAAGATTCTATTGATGATGTAGAGGGTATGCTACAAGTACAAGAAATTGAGAAGCGGTTGGACAATGAGAAGCAAGAAAAAGAAATTGAATTACTAAAACAAAAAGAAGAAATTCAAGCCTTAAAAGTAAAATCGCAATCAGAGAAGCTGAAGAAAAGTAAAGTGATTATTTTTTCTGTTGCAGGAATTTTACTTATTGTAATAGCAATGTCCTTTTTTGTTTATAAAGCCTACAAACAAATTAAAAGGACAAATTCTGAACTTGCTGAAAAAAAGAAAGAAATTCAAGACAGTATCAACTACGCAAAAAAAATTCAAGAAGCGATGTTACCAGATGTATCTATTTTGGGGAATTATTTTCCAAAAGGTGGATTTGGCTTCTATCAGCCAAAAGATGTGGTGAGCGGAGATTTTTATTGGTTCAGTGAGTTGAATGGGTCGGTTTACTTTGCAGTAGCTGATTGTACAGGACACGGAGTTCCAGGAGCGTTTATGAGTATGATAGGAATAGATAAACTCAACAGCCTTATCGATAAAAAAGTAGAACGCTTGCCGCAGATTCTTTCGTTATTAAATATGAGTATCAAACGAGCCTTAAAACAAAAAGCGAATTCTTCTTCTTCAAAGGATGGTATGGATATAGCCATCTGTTCATTAAATAACAAAACGAAAATTTTGAATTATGCCGGAGCAAATCGGCCGATTTGGATTTTGAGAAACAAAGAAATTGTTGAATATAAGCCCACAAAAGCTTCTATTGGCGGACATATTGAAGATCATCAGGAATATATCGGTCATACGATTCAATTACAAGAAGATGATATTATTTATATGTTTTCAGATGGATTTGCAGATCAGTTTGGTGGAGCAAGTAAGAAAAAATATATGTCGAAGCAGCTGAAACAGACATTTATAGATATTCATGAGTTATCGATGCCGGAGCAAGAAATAAAATTGGGTCAGATTTTTAGTGATTGGAAAGGTGAATTAGGACAGGTTGATGATGTTTTGGTGTTGGGATTCAAAGTGTAATTAGGGTCTGATTTTTCAGTTTTATTAAATATATATATTTAAGCATGAAATTTTCTGCTCAAATTTTCATCGGTGTTTTTTTGTCATTCTCGCTGAATGCGTATTCTGGAAATCCCAAAGATTCCTTGTATTCTGTTTATCAAAAATCCACTAGTGATTCCATCCGATTTAAAGCGATTGATGATTTTGTTTGGGAATACATGTATGAAAATCCGGATACAGCTTGTGTTATTGCCAAAAGCGTATTCGATCAAAACCGTGAAACAAAATATCCAAAAGGGTTAGCTTTATTGTTGAGAACAATTGGTGCGTCTTATGTTTTGCGAGGTGACAATGAAAAGGGAATTTATTACTACACGCTTTCTTCCGAGATTACAAAACTTTTAAAAGATGATGATGGATTAGCTTCATCCAGCAATGGTTTGGGTATTATTTATTCCCGCCAAGGAAATTATTCAAAAGCCATTGAGGAATATTTATCGTCTTTAGCATCGTATGAGCGAATGAATGATAAAGACGGAATGTCTATTGCGTATAATAACATTGGCTTGAATTATGAGCGTCAATCACAATTTTTAAAAGCGTTGGACTTCTATAATAAAAGTTTAAAAATAAAATTGCAGATAGGTAAATCGTTAGGTGTTGCTCAGGCAAAAATAAATTTAGGTAATTTACACATCAGTTTAAAAAAATACGACCTGGCTTTGCAATACTACAATGAGGCATTGGTCATTCAGAATGAGATTAATAATATTTCAATCGAAGCGGCCATTAATAATAGTATCGGTATTATTTATCAGGAACAAAAAAAATACGATGCTGCTGTTGCTTATTTTATGAAAGCCTTGGTTTTACGTAATAAGATGGGTGATAAGTATAGTGCAAGTGATATTCGTAATAATTTAGGAATAATAAATAGCATTCAAGGAAAGTATCTTCAAGCAGTTGAATACGCTTTGGAAAGTCATGCTGTAGCCAATGAGATGCAAAATTTGGAATTGATTAAACAAAGCGCTCAAACCTTGAGTTATGCTTATGAGAAAATGGGAAAAGCAAACGATGCTTTGAAGTATTTTAAAATTTATAATTCTTATAAAGACAGTGTTTACAATAAAACTAATACAGAAAAGTCAATTCAGGCTGAGTTGAACTATCAATTTTCTAAACAAGCAGAAAAAGAAAATCTTGAACGTGAGAAGAAAGAGTTGGAGCAAAAGGAAGCGGCTAAGCGGCAAGTTATTATTCGTAATTTTTTTATTCTTGGGTTTATATTGCTATTAATTGTAGCCTTTTTGATTTTTAGAAATTTAAAACAAAAACAAAAAGCAAATAATAAATTGCAAAATGCTTACATCGAAATTGAAGAGAAAAGTAATTTGCTCGAAGAAAAAAACAAAGAAGTATTTGACAGTATTAAGTATGCAAAGCGTTTGCAAGAAGCCATTTTGCCTAATAGTGAATTTATTAAAAAATTGTTTCCCGAGTCGTTTGTGTTTTATAAACCCAAAGACATTGTGAGTGGTGATTTTTATTGGTTCGAACATTGGGGTAACAAAAAAATGTTTGCAGCTGTTGATTGCACCGGACATGGTGTTCCTGGAGCATTCATGAGTATTGTTGGATATAATTTATTGAATCAGGCTGTGAATGAACACGGACTTACTAAACCAAATTTGATTTTAAATGAGTTGAATAAAGGAATTACAAAAACCTTGAAGCAAACATTTGAAGATTCTGCTGTAAAAGATGGGATGGACCTAGCCTTGTGCTCTTATGACCAGAAAACGAATGTGCTGGAATATGCAGGCGCATTTAATTCATTGTGGCTTTTGAGGAACAATGCGATTGTTGAAATAAAAGCTGACAAGCAGCCCGTTGGTTTATTTTTAGGAGAAGAGTTAAAGAGTTTTACAAATCATGAGATAGCAATTCAGCCAGGCGACACAGTTTATGTTTTTACGGATGGCTTTGCTGATCAGTTTGGTGGGCCCAAAGGAAAGAAATTTAAGTATAAGCAGTTGCAAAGTATTCTCATTGAGAATGCTGGTAAATCTCTGTCCGAACAAAAAACAATTCTTGAAAAATTGATTTTCGATTGGCAAGGAAATCTTGAACAGATAGATGATATACTTATTCTTGGTATACGTCTTTAATTGTAATTTACTATCTTAGTTTGCAAAAGGCTGCAATCAACTTGTCAGATATTTATGCTGAAATGAAACAATTTGAAAATTCTTTAAAATATTATAAAATATATAGTGAGACGAAAGACTCTGTTTTATATCAAGTAAGCTCTAATCAAATCAATGAACTATCTGCTAAGTAAGAAACGGATAAAAAACAAACGGAGATTGAATTGTTGACTAAAGACAATGATTTGAATAGAACAGTCAGCATGTCTCTCTTTATATGAATTGGTTTAGTTGTTATTTTACTTTTTTTGCTTATGTATAGATATCAAGAAAAACGCAAAGCAAATAAATTATTAGGAGATAAGAATATTGCTATTAATGAACAAAAAGAATTAGTAACAGAAAAAAACAAGGAGATCACCGACAGCATTAATTATGCAAGAAAGATACAAGATGCTATGTTGCCTTCTCAAAAAGTATTGGATGAGTATTTTAGAGATAATTTTATTTTCTATCAACCGAAAGACATTATTAGTGGCGATTTTTACTGGGCTCTTAGAAAAGAGGACAAGTTGTATCTAGCGTCAGCTGATTTTACAGGACATGGAGTTCCTGGCGCTTTGATGAGTATGATTGGAGTTACTTTCCTGCGACAAATTATCAATGAAATGAATGTGACTGATACTTCTGAAATATTGAATCGTTTACATAGTATGGTTTTAAATACTTTGAACGAAGATATCAGTACTAGAAATTCTAAAGATGGGATGGATGTTGCATTGTTAAAAATTGATTTGTTAAATAAAAAGGCTCAGTTTTATGGAGCAGTTAGACCATTGTATATAAGTTCAAAAAAAGGATTTGAAATTGTTAAAGGCGATGGTTATTCTATCGGTGGCATCAAATCAATGGAAGAAACATTTTCGTCAGTGGATATTGATTTATCAGGTGGGAAATCGTTTTATTTGTTTTCTGACGGATTTGCTGATCAATTTGGACAAGTGAACGGCAAAAAATTTATGGTTAAAAAACTTCAGAATTTATTGTCTGAAGTATGTGCACTTCCAATGGAAGAACAGCTTCATTGTATTTCGAAAGACTTTAATGATTGGAAAGGTTCAGTTTACCAAACCGATGATGTGTTACTATTGGGAATAAAAGTGTAGTTCCTAATGAATCATTCACTAGGAACTATTACACTTAGTTCATTGGAACTTCTATTATTAAAATTTCAGTATTTCCAGCAATTTTAAGGTTGATTGTATCGCTT
This sequence comes from uncultured Chitinophaga sp., assembly GCA_964456225.1. Lineage (GTDB taxonomy): Bacteria > Bacteroidota > Bacteroidia > 2-12-FULL-35-15 > 2-12-FULL-35-15 > 2-12-FULL-35-15. The sequence continues at coordinate 121,632 of CAYWAV010000001.1, forward strand.
TCCCAAATACCAATTGCATCTCGTTTACCAGTTTTATTTCCCTCAATGTTTGCTTCTCCTTCAATTACAAATATGTATGCTCCATTTCCTTTGTGTTGAATTTTATAATCAATGGAAGTTGCGTTATCAAATTTCCCTAAAGAAAAATAAGCATCTTGATTAATCCACATTACATCATCTGCTTTAAGAGGAGAAACAATTGTTTTAAATTTCCCTTTTTTATCTTCTTCTGAAAAAACGCGTTGATCGTAGCGTGGAGTAATGTTTCTTTCTTTTGGGAAAACCCAAATTTGCAAAAGATTAATCGGTTCAGTTTTAGAATGATTGTATTCGCTGTGCATCAATCCAGAACCAGTACTCATGGCTTGTATTTCGTTGGGACGAATTACTCCAATATTTCCCATACTGTCTTTGTGTTCCAATGTTCCGCTTAATGGAATGGTAACAATTTCCATATTGTCGTGCGGATGCATTCCAAAACCCATTCCGGGAGCTACTATATCATCATTCAATACCCGTAATAATCCAAAATGTGTTTTGCTTGGATCGTTATAACTTGCAAAGCTAAATGAATGTTTTGCGTTTAGCCAGCCGTGGTCCGCGTGTCCGCGTTCGGATGCTTTGTGGATTGTCGTTTTCATTTTTTTTTCTTTATTAGTTATCAGATTGTATGTATATACATATATTATAATAAATTTTTTTAACCTCGGAGTTTATCTAAAAGCTGACTGATACTAGCCGCTTCTTTTTCTGTTAAGTTCTTTAATTCTTTTACCATTCCACCATCCAATTTATCAAGTTCTTCCAAAAGATCCAATCCTTTTTGTGTGATGATAACATTTACTGCTCTTCTATCGTCCTGACAAACTGCACGTTCAACCAATTTTTTCACTCTTAATTTTTCTACCAACCTAGATGCATTAGAATTTTTATCCAGCATTCTTTCAATTAATAAATTTACTGTAGCTGGCTTTGGATGTTGGCCTCTTAAAATGCGTAGAATATTAAATTGTTGAGTTGATATTCCGTAAGGTTTTATTTGACAAGTATGCTTAGCACTTAACCATCCGCTAGTAAACAATATATTGATGAGCATTTTTTGATACTCATTTTTGAATTTTGTTTGTTTTATCTCTTTACCGATTTCCATCTAGTTTTATTTAACGATACAAAGATAAGTAAAATTTAAATACAAATACATTATATGTATAGACATGTATTTTGTAAAAAATGTTAAAATAAATTATTTGCAGCTATCCAAGCACTGCTCCAGGCATTTTGAAAATTAAAACCACCCGTAACACCATCTACATCTAGTACTTCACCTGTAAAGTATAATCCAGAAACGATTTTGCTTTCCATCTTCGAAAAGTCAATTTCTTTTAATTGAATGCCACCGCAAGTCACAAACTCTTCCTTAAAAGTTGTTTTTCCTGCTACTTTATATTCATCACTTGCTAAAAAGTGTGCTAATAAGTTGCCGTTTTTCTTTGATAAATCTGCCCATCGAACAGTATCACTTATGCCTGCTTTCAAAACTAAATGTTCCCAGAGTCGTTTTGGCAATTCAAAAGGACAATTGTTTAAAACAATTTTGGCAGCATTTTCCTCCTTTTGATTATTGAACTCGATTTTAATTTTTTCTTCTGTATGCATCGGCAACCAGGAGACTAGTGTTGAAAAATTATAGTTCAAATCATTTAATATTCGTGCACCCCAAGCTGAAGCTTTTAAAATTGCCGGTCCGCTCATTCCCCAATGCGTGATCATTAAAGGACCTTCGGTTTCTAGTTTTGTGGTTGCTACTCTTATTTTTACATGAGGAACAGCTACACCCATTAATTTGGTGATGTCATTGTTGGGAATATTGAATGTGAACAGTGAAGGAACAGGTGTGAAAATGGTGTGTCCTAATCTTTTTAACCAGCTGTAAGCTTCTTCTTTTGAATTTCCTCCTGTGGCAATAATTAATTTATCACATTTAAATTCGCCTCCGCCATCTGCCTTGAGCGTAAATGTTTCATCCTCATTTTTTATAATTTCTTGAATAGATACATTTAACTTAATGTTTACGTTGTTTTTTGCTGCCTCCTGCATGAGGCAATTGACAATTGTTTCGGAGTTATCAGTTGTAGGAAACATTCTTCCGTCTGCTTCTGTCTTTAACTCAACTCCTCTTTCTTTGAACCAATTAATTGTATCAGCTGTGCTGAATCGACTGAAAGAACTTCGTAATTCCTTTTCTCCTCGGGGGTAGTTTTTAACCAATAAGTTATTATCGAAACAGGCATGTGTTACATTGCATCTGCCTCCGCCCGAAACACGAACTTTGGAAAGTAGTTTATTGCTTTTTTCCAAAAGTGTAACAGAAATATCGGCTGATTTCGGGCAATTAACTGCAGCGAAAAAGCCTGCTGCACCGCCACCTATAACAATTACATTCATTCGATTTAATATTCCTTATATTTTTTGTAAGTATAACCATTTTCTATTTATATTTGGTTAAGTATGAAAAAATATTGTAAAATTTAAACCAAAAACAAAATGGGATTATTTGATAAATTAAAAGGTGAATTTGTAGATATAATCGAGTGGACAGATAGCTCGAATGATACAATGGTTTGGCGTTTTCCTCGCTACCAAAATGAAATTAAAATGGGCGCGAAATTAACTGTTCGCGAATCACAAGTAGCAGTATTTGTGAATGAAGGAAAGATGGCAGACGAATACAAGCCTGGAATGTATGAGCTACAAACTCAAAACATGCCTATCATGTCGACTTTAAGAGGTTGGAAATATGGATTTAATAGTCCGTTTAAAGCGGAAGTTTATTTTGTAAATACAAAACAGTTTACAAATCAAAAATGGGGAACTAAGAATCCGATAATGTTGCGTGATTCTGAATTCGGCCCAATCCGTATTCGTGCGTTTGGAAGTTATGCGATTCGTATTGTGGATGCATCTAAATTCTTGAAAGAAATTGCAGGTACTGATCAACATTTTACAACTGAAGAAGTAACGGAGCAATTGCGTAATTTGGTAATCACTCGTTTTACTGATGCGATTGCTGAAAGTAAAATTCCAGTTTTGGATATGGCATCTAACTATGATGAAATGTCGAAACTGATTGGTGATAAAATTAATCCTGAGTTTAAAGAAATAGGAATTGAGGTAACCAAACTTTTAATTGAAAATATTTCATTGCCTCCAGATGTGGAAGCAGCGTTGGACAAAAGAAGCAGTATGGGAATTATTGGTAACCTAAATGCATTCACACAATATCAAGCGGCTAATTCAATGGAAAAAGCAGCAGAGAATGGAAACAGCATGATGGGAGCAGGGTTAGGAATGGGAATGGGAATGGGTATGGGAAATCAGATGGGTAACATGATGAATCAAAACCAGAACAACAATACCAACCAAAACAATAATAATCCACCGCCACCACCAGCGATGACACAATATTTTGTAGCTGTGAATGGAGCACAAACTGGTCCGTTTACCGAACACGTAATGGCTCAAATGATTCAGCAAGGTTCTTTGAAAAAAGAATCAATGATTTGGAAAAATGGAATGGCTGCCTGGGCTGCTGCAGATCAAGTAGCTGAAATAGCAAAATTATTTACAGCTGTTCCACCGCCATTGCCTCCTCCGATGTAAAATGAGTTCAAAGTCCAAAGTTGGAAAGTTTTGACGATAGAATAATTTGCCCTTTTTTATTGTCACTTTTGTAGCAATGTTTTTTATCATTTCTTTGACTTTGAACTTTATAACTTTGAACTTTATACTACAAAAAATGTACGAAGAAAAAACAAACGAAGTAAGTAATCAGCTCGACTGCAGAGATTGCGGTGCTTTGCTGAAATATGCTCCAGGAACAGAACATTTGAAATGTGAGTATTGCGGTGCGGCTAACGAAATTAAAGAAGCTGTTGAAGCAACGGTTGTTGAAGAAATAGATTTCGAAAAATTTCTGAACGAGAACAATAGCAATGTTGAAAAACAAGAAGTAACAACAGTGAAGTGTGGAAATTGCGGAGCTTCAACTACATTAAAACCAAACATTACATCTGATAGTTGTCCGTTTTGTGCTACACCATTGGTTGTAACAGGCGGAACAACAAACAGTATTATTAAACCAAAATATTTATTGCCATTTAAAATCGATCAAAAAAATGCTTTTGAGGAATTTAAAAAGTGGGTGAAAAGTTTATGGTTTGCTCCAAATGATTTGAAGCATTATGTGGACAGTGCCGATAAATTAAACGGTATGTATATTCCATATTGGACTTATGATTCCAAAACAGAAAGCGATTATACTGGTCAGCGTGGTGATAATTATGTAACAACTGAAACATATACAACAGTTGTAAATGGTAAATCGCAAACGAATACTAGAACGGTAACAAAAATTCGTTGGAGCTATGCTAGCGGACATGTATGCAATAATTTCGATGATGTATTGGTATTAGCTAGTAATTCGTTACCAGAAAAATATACAAATGCATTAGAGCCTTGGGATATGGAAAATATTAATGCTTACAACGATAAATTTTTAAGTGGATTTAGAACTGAAAGTTATCAAGTAGATGTAAAAACGGGTTTTGAAAAATCAAAAGTTATTATGGATGCTGGTATTCGTTCATCCATTTGCAGAGATATTGGTGGAGATCATCAACAAATCGCTTCTGTGAGTACGGTTTATAATGATATTACATTCAAACATATTTTATTACCCATTTGGTTGAGTGCATTTCGTTACAACGAAAAAGTATATCGCTTTATGATTAATGGAAGAACTGGAGAAGTGCAAGGCGAAAGACCATACAGTGTTATCAAAATTGTGTTGACAGTGTTAGCAGTTATTGCAATAGGAGTAGGCATTTACTTTGCTGTGAGCGCTTATAATGAGGGGAATTAGTTAATACTGATTTTGTATAAAAAACTCCTGATTCATAATAGAATCGGGAGTTTTTTTAATTCTATTCATACAAGCTTAATCTATTCTTCAGTCGAATAATTTCTGTTTGTAGGTCTTCATTCTTTTTCAAAAGATGAACAACAGCTTCAATTCCTTCCATGTTAATGTCCATTTCATTGTATAGTCGCAGAAGGCGTTCCAGTTTTTGTAGTTCATTCGAATCTATGAAGAGCACTTCTTCTAGGGTGGTTAATTCAATCAAACCAAATTCCTTTAGGGAACTGATAAAAGAAATTTCAATCTGATGATTGATGCAAAATTCATTTGCAGATACTAAATTTTCCATAGCTCTATGATTTAGATAATTCGGTAAATAGTTCTTTTTGTTTGTCGGTTAAATTCGTAGGGATTTTAATAGAGTAGGTAATGTATAAATCTCCAAATTGTGCTTCTTGCTTATAAATGGGAAAGCCTTTTCCTTTCAACTTTACTTTTGTTCCTTGTTGTGTTTCTGGATTGACTTTCAGTTTTACTTTACTATCAAGGGTGTCAATCGTAATTTCGCCACCCAAAACGGCTTGATATAAATCTAAATCAATAGTCGCGTAAAGATTGTTTCCTTCTCGTTTAAATTTAGAATTGTTAGTAATTGAAAAGGAAATGTACAAATCTCCGTTAGGGCCGCCATTTGCACCTGGGCTTCCATGACCTGAAATTTTAATAGTTTGTCCATTTTCTACTCCAGCAGGAATAGTTATGCGAATATTTTTCCCATTTACGGCAAGCGTCTGTTGATGTGTTTTAAATGCATCGGTTAAATTAAGTTGCAGTTCGGCATTAAAATCTTGCCCACGAAATTTTGTTTGCCGTCCTCCTCTTGAACCATTTCCACCACCAAACATGGAGCTGAAAAATTGGGAGAAATCTTCTTCATTTGCTCCTTCTTGATAATTTCGACCGGCATAATTACCTTGCTGACTTTGTGCTTTTTGAGCCTTTTCGTATTCCTCACCATGCTTCCACTCTTTTCCATACTTGTCGTATTTTTTACGATTTTCTGGATCACTCAATACTTCATTGGCTTCATTAATCTGTTGAAAAATTTTATTGGCTTCTTTATCATTCGGATTAAGGTCAGGATGATGTTTGCGCGCTAATTTTCGATAAGCTTTTTTAATATCCTCAGCAGTGGCATTCTTCGCAAGGCCTAAAATTTTGTAGTAATCAATAAACTCCATTGTGTCAATTTTGTTTAAAGTTACCTTATTAAGTAAAGCAAGGTCATGATTTCAATCAGTAAAAAATATTTTCTACAATTCGTATTGAGTAATTTGTCAAATTAATGCGGCTGTGGATTAACTAGCCTATATAATTTCATCTTTTTATTGGAATGCTACACTTTTTACAAAAGGGACATCTTTATTAATATGTGAACTATGTAATGTTTTTATAAAAATGTATAACACTTCACCAGCTGAATAGTTTGACATTTGTTTAACAAAATGAGCACGATATGAAACAGAAAATAAAAAAGCTGGAATATGTAAAAAGCACTACAGCCAAATTGATTAAGGTGCAATTGGATTATAGAACTGTAATTTCAATATCCAATATAGAAAAGTTGAAAGCATGGTTACCCCGATATCCTGAAGCAAAAGTGATTACTGCTTAATAATACCGATAGGGCAGTTGTAATAGTATGATTTCAACAGCCTAAAACAATTGCGGCATTGGCATTACTCAGAAGCATATTAGTATAATTTATCCCAAATTATTCATTAGAAAAGCTAATGAATAATCGATGTAAGAAAATCAATCCTTTCGTGGCACAAAAAACTGCACCCGAAAGGTTATTTTGTAAATCGGGATTAATCCACCTAATGCAAGCAGCGCAACAAGTTCATTGCCTTCTATGCATAAGTTGGGTTTATAATAGATAATTGTAAAACAATCCTATGAAACAACAAGCACCAGAAATATTAAGAGAAACAGATGTACTTGGTTTAGAAAAACCAAAAAATCAAACAAAACCGAGGAATAGAAAAAGCAATGCCGGGTTTTTAATTTTGACCTTGATACTTTTAATGGCAATTGCAGCTGCATCTTATTACTTTAAATAAATTTGCATCCAATTTTTAAGACAAAGTAAGTTAAAAGTCAGTCCAGTTTATGAGCCTACAATCCATATTCACTAATCATCCAAATCAAAGCCCCCATTGCTGCTCCACCTAATTCAAGTTCACGTTTATTAACTGCTTCAAAAGTGTCAATTGCTGTGTGGTGAAAATCGAAATACCTTTGGGAGTCGGGCATTAATTCAAACACCGGAGTTTCTAAAGCATCGCGTAAGGGGGCAATATCAGCTCCGCCACCATCATTGTCAAAATCATATACTCCATATGGTAAAAACAAGGGAGCCCAGCTTAATAATTTTTTGCGCTGCTCCGGTTTCATTTCATTGCTGAAACCACGCGGAGAAAATCCACCGGCATCCGATTCAATAGCAGCAGTGTGTTTTTCTTTTTTAAGAACGGCCAGTTCAGCATATTTTTTTCCTCCACGTAATCCATTTTCTTCATTCATAAATGCAACAGCACGAATGGTGCGCTTGGGTTTTAATCCCAATGCTTTATAGATGCGTAATACTTCTATGCTTTGAACTATGCCCGCTCCGTCATCATGAGCTCCTTCACCATTGTCCCATGCATCCAAATGTCCGCCAACGGTAATGATTTCATCCTTTTTTTCTGAGCCATAAATTTCTCCCACAACATTGTAAGATTTTTCTTCTGGAAGAAATTTGCAACTCATTTTCAAATAAAATTTCAACTCTTTATCTGTTTTTAAATAGCTACTTAACCAATTTGCTGCGTTTGTACTTATAGCACATGCAGGAATTTTATTCAAACTATCTTTATAACCCATTGAACCTGTATGAGGGTTGTCATCCTGCGCCATTGTAAGAGAACGAACCACCACTGCAACAGCTCCAAATTTAACAGCCTCCGAAGCACCAGCCCAACGTTGCATTACGGCTCCTCCATACGAACGAAATGTTTCGATGTTAGTTGGATCCATTGGTTTGTTGAAGAATACAATTTTACCTTCAATTTTTTCTTTGCCCAGTTTTTCTAACTCTTCAATTCCAAACACTTCAATTACCTGAGCTGTAATTCCATCAGCAGGAGTGCCAACCGAATTTCCTAATGCACAAATAGGAACTTCTTTAATTCCTTTTCCGCCTGTTGAAATAACTTTTCCAACTTCTTTTTCGCCACGTACCCAATGTGGAACCATGCATTCTTGTAAATAAACAGTGTCGGCTCCCGCTTCTTTCATGGTTTTGAAAGTCCATTCTACCGCTTGTTGTGCTTGTGGAGAACCTGCTAGTCGACCGCCAATTTTTTTACACAAGTAGTTTAGATTGGAATAACTTTTTCCATTCGTTAAAGCTTCGTTGTATATTTTTTTGAAAATGGCAGAATCGGTTTGAGAATAACCATTTGTTGCAAATAGCAAAAGAATTGAGAGCGTAATTGTACTTTTCATTTTGCATGTTTTTATTTCAAATTTCATATTTCAAATTATTTAATTTGTTTTCAATTTTCAATTACTTAATCACCCAATCACCTATTTCAAAATTACATCATTAATAACTTCCGTTCCCACTTGATCATTCAGCATTTTTACAATCTTGGTTTTTGCTAATGACAATTCGTTTCTTAATGCTGCAGAATCTAATGTAACAAAAAGTTGTTTGTGTTTGATGTATAAATCTTTCGTATGGTTTGCAATCATAACACCCATAACACTTTGCCAGGAAGCAATTAGCTTTCTTTCTGCCAGTTTTTCATCGAGTTTATAAACCTTCAATAATTTATCGATGACTTCTTTTAAGCTATGTTCGTTGTGTTTACTCATCTGTTTGTTGGTATTCTTCTTAGTTCCTCGCAATGACGGTCCTAATATTATTTTTTGTCTATTATTTACTGTCTACTGTTTTCATTCGTAGAAACAGATTCCTTTTAATCTAAAATTTGAAATTTGGAATTTTCGATCACTCCATTAACAATATTAAATACCCTCACATCCACATCGCTTATTTGAAAAAGATCAGCCAATCGTGTTGGATGTGTATCTGTAATAAATAGCTGTCCAAAATTATCGCTACTCACAATTTCCATCAATTGTTTTACGCGTAAATCATCCAGTTTATCATAAATATCATCCAACAATAAAATAGGAGTGATGCTTTTTATTTTTTTTATAAAATCGAATTGCGCTAATTTCAAAGCTATCAAAAATGATTTCTGTTGTCCTTGTGATGCAAATTTTTTAATCGGGTATTCATTTATCAAAAATTCTAAATCATCTTTATGAATTCCAACTGTTGTATACTCAATTGCTCTGTCGCGGTTCAATGCTTTTTCCAATACATCCGTGAAAGCGTTGTCATTTAAATGAGAAATGTATTGAATGTGTACTTTTTCTTTTCCGCCCGAAATCAATTCATAATAGGTTTGAAAGATAGAAACAAAGCTATTGATAAATTTTTGCCGGCTCAAATGCACTTTTTTGCCGTGTTCAATCAATTGGACATCCCAAACTTCCAAAGAGGTTTTGTCGAATTGGCGACTGTCTCCAAATTGTTTTAACAAGGCATTTCGATGGGAAAGGACTTTGTTATAACGGATTAAGTTTTCGAGGTAATCTCTATCAAATTGAGCAATGACGCTATCAATAAATCGTCTTCTGCTTTCACTTCCTTCGGTAATAAGTTCCGAATCGGCAGGAGAAATCATCACTAGGGGATAAAGTCCGATATGGTCGGCAAGCCTTGAATATTCCTTTTTATTACGTTTAAACTGCTTTTTTTGATTGCGTTTGAGTCCGCAATAAATCTCATCGTCCTGCTCGGGCATCTCAAAAACGCCCTGAATCATGAAGAATTGGGAATCGTGAAGGATGTTTTGGCTATCTATAGGGTTAAAAAAGCTTTTACAGAAGGATAAATAATGAATAGCATCTAAAATATTGGTCTTTCCCTCGCCATTATTGCCAGTTAGGCAGTTTATCTGTTTACTGAAGCTAAGTTCGGCTTCGGGGTAATTTTTAAAATTGAGGACAGATAATTTCTTTAAAAACATGCGATTTTTGCAATAAAATAGAGCGATTTTGTTTACCGAAGCCCTTTTTGTCAAACGCAAGCAGGAAAAAGGACTCGCTGGTAAAAATAACCAAAAAACAGGCTAAAATTCAGATTGTTCAGAATTAATTATAGATATTGCAAAAAAAACTTATTTTTGCAATCCAAATTAGATTAAATAAGATTATGGCTAAAGAAATAAAAGACGAACCTATTGTTGACGTTGAACAGGCGTTTGGAAAAACCGAACTTTATATTGAACAAAATAAGAAGAGTCTTGGAATCATTCTCGGGGTAATTGTTGCTTTGGTGGGAGGATATTTTGCCTACAAATTGTGGTATGTAGAAGGTGAAGAAGTAAAAGCAAGAGCAGAAATGTTTATGGCTGAAGATTATTTCGGAAAAGACTCAGTTGATTTTGCAATGAATGGTGATGGAAAAGGTTCTATTGGATTTATTGAAATAGTTGACAATTATGGAGTTACTCCTTCTGGAAATTTAGCAGAATACTATTTGGGTATGTGTTATTTGAAAAAAGGTCAATACGAAGATGCGATTACTCACTTGGAAGAGTTTGACGGGAAAGATCAAATTGTTGCACCTTTAGCTATAGCAGGAATTGGTGATGCACACATGGAGTTAGGAAAAGTTGACGAAGCGATTACTTTTTATTTAAAAGCAGCTGAGCACAATAACAACCTTTTTGATTCTCCTATCTGTTTGAAAAAAGCAGGCTTGGCTTACGAAGAAAAACAAAATTATGCTGATGCAATCAAAATTTATGAGCGCATCAAAAACGAATATGCTGAAACGAATGAAGGCAGAGAAATGGATAAATATATTGCTCGTGCTAAAGTGCTAGGTAATCTTTAATAATAAATAGATTTTTTAAGGAGGTGATTTTGTAAAAGAATCACCTTTTTTATTAAATAACATTTGCCATTTCAGGTTTCAAATTTTCCCGAAGGGATTCCTTCGGAACAAATTCGAAACGTTTTAAGCTGAAATTTGAAATCAGCAAATCTCTATTAATAATCAAAATCATAAAAGGTAAATGTCATCATCACACAAAAATCTATCGAACTTTGAAGGAAGTGAAATTCCAAATGGAGTAGGAATGCGCATTGGAATTGTTGTGGCTGAATGGAATATTGCTATCACAGGAGCTTTATTTGATGGCGCGGTACAAACCTTAGTTAAGAATGGTGTTAAAAAGGATGATATTATTATTATTACTGTTCCCGGTAGTTTCGAATTAACGATGGGCGCACAATTTATGTGTGAAGACAAAACGATTGATGGTGTGATTACTTTAGGTTGTGTAATTCAAGGTGAAACCCGCCATTTCGATTTTATTTGTGATGCAGTTGCTCATGGTGTTACCAATGTGAGTTTAAAATACAATAAGCCGGTTATTTTTGGAGTGCTTACTCCAAATACACTGGAACAAGCTCAAGACAGGGCAGGAGGGAAACATGGAAACAAAGGCGATGAAGCGGCAGTTACTGTTATGAAAATGATTGCACTTCAGAGAGGGCTGTAAATTACAGGATATCTTTATCTTGTTTGCTATTTACAAACTGTTTTATATAAAAATACGCGACACAAATCATTCCTGCTACAAAAGGTATTCCGGCATAATATTTCAATTCTTCATGTGTTGCAAATTCACAAATCATCCAATAGGAGTTCGCTAAAATCCAAAAGGAAATAGCCAGATTAATCCAAAATTCATCATCCTTTTCTTTCCACGTTTTATATGTAATCATAAGTGCAACAGACACCGTTGGAACTATCATTATTATTCCTGAAATTTTCCATTGAAGCATCCAACAGGTATCTTTTAATAACCACAATGGGATGTGCAAGTTTTCGTAGTGGCGAACTTTTCTCATACAACAAATGTATAAAATCTATTGATGACTGGCATGTGTAGTGTATTTACTGCAAAAAGACCTATATAGAAGCCAATTTGGAAGGAATATGTTGGTTTTTGTTTTGTGGTAGGAAATCTTTTTTTTACATTTGCATTCCTTTGAAAAAAGGAAAAGGAGAGATGCCTGAGTGGCCGAAAGGAACAGTTTGCTAAACTGTCGTACGGGAAACTGTACCGAGGGTTCGAATCCCTCTCTCTCCGCTGACGAATGAAACAAGATCCCGCTTTTCGCGGGACTTTTCTTTTTTCCTGGAAAGACCAGAAAGCGATTTCAGCTTTCATGGGTTTGCCGGGGAATAAGAAAACAGCATTGTGAAGCAAGGCTTTGTTTCATTTTTCAAATGGGAGTCCAGGGACCAGCGAAGCTAACCCGAAAGTCTGCCCAATAAAATGCATTAGAACATAATCTCAAGCCTTTTTTGATTAATTTAGACACTATAAAATAAATAAAATGAAAAGCACTAAAAAAAATTGTCATCGGAACAACGCGCAGAACTGCTTAAAACATTAGAGATTCGTTTTGAGAAAAACATGAATCGCCATAAAGGTATTGAATGGGTAAAAGTATATGCGAAATTGGAAAAGAATGAGGAAAAGCTATGGTCACTATATGAAATGGAAACAACAGGTGGTGAGCCGGATGTTGTTAGTTTTGCTAGTAAAGGCGGGAGCCAAACAGCAGGCAGTAAGGAATATATTTTTATTGATTGCTCAGCAGAAACCCCTAAAGACAGGAGAAGTATTTGTTATGACCACCAAGCACTAGAAGCAAGAAAAGAACACAAACCTAAAAACAGTGCTATTGAAATGGCTACAGACATGGGTGTTGAAATCTTAACTGAAGAACAATACCGCGATTTGCAGAAGCTGGAAAAATTTGATACTAAAACCTCGAGTTGGGTGAAAACACCTGCTGATATTAGAAAACTTGGAGGTGCGATTTTTTGCGATTATAGATATGGTACTGTCTTTACCTATCACAATGGTGCAGAATCTTACTATGCAGGAAGGGCTTTTCGTGGTTTGTTGAAAGTATAATTTTTTGAAGGTTTATACAATAAGCATCTCTGTAATTCACTAAAATGTGTAGTTCTCTGTTTTTGGGCTTTCGTTGGTAGAAGAAAAGTCTGAATCGAATAGCAAAAAAATCTTTTTTTTGTTTGCAGGAATAAAAATAATGGTACATTTGCATCCGCTTAAATAGTTCTTTTATAATAGTTCGGGGCGTAGCGTAGTTGGTTATCGCGCCTGGTTTGGGACCAGGAGGTCGCAAGTTCGAGTCTTGCCGCCCCGACAAAATAGATGGTTAATGGTTATTTGTTATATCTTACTTATAGCATATTTATCGTTAACCTTTTTTTTTCTTCAAAAATTGACCCCATAGCTCAGCTGGATAGAGCAACGGTTTTCTAAACCGTAGGCCTTTGGTTCGAATCCAAATGGGGTCACACAGCCACAATCAGTGGCTTTTTTTATTATCCTTTTTTGGCTATAGTTTGCCAATAAAAAAAGGGCAATTTCCCTCCTATTTTTAATGTAATTATCATATCCGTATGCTATATTTGTAATACATTTATTCTAATAAAAAAAGCAGAATATGTTTACCAATAATTGGCTAACCTTCTTATTAATTAATTTTTCAGTTGTTTTGTTAACTGCTTGTGGAGATGGAGAAACATCTAATACTACTTCCAACGAACACAGCAAAAACATATCTGCTGATCAAACCAAGTTTATTAAGATTGAGGACGCCACTACTTTTCTTCCTTCATGGTCGAAAGAGAATGTTTTAGTTTACAATGTTGTTGGTGAACCCGATGAAATGCACCCTACCAATGGAATAATAGTGTATCGTAGTGAAATTATGGGTTATACGCAGGTTTATCTTATTGGAACTGATTTTCAAACCCTGACTTTGCGTCCAATCGCAGTTAAAGCAATGCCCACTGTTTCCGAAAACGGAAAAGAATATACCTATGAAGTGCGTAACGACATAAAGTATGATGATGGCAGTACTTTATCAGTCGAGGATATTATTTATACTTATAAAGCAAATAAATGTCCGCTTACAAATAATCCTAGTGCAAAATCTTATTTAGAAAATATGCTGGATATTGTAGTAGATAAAAACAATCCCAATGTGTTCACAATTATTATGAAGGAGAAATATATTCAGAATATTAGATTTCTGGTAGAATTTCCGATTATGCAACGAAGCTTTTTTGATCCTAAAAATGTACTTTCTAAATACACTTTTGCTCAATTCAATGATAAAAAATTTAAAGCAGACGAACATAAAGAATTAACTGAATGGGCAACTGAATTCAATAACGCTAAGTATAGTCGCGACCCAAAATTTACTGTTGGAGCTGGTCCTTACCGATTGGAGAAATGGGATGCTGGACAAAGCATTACATTGGTGAAGAAACAAAATCACTGGACAAAAGGAACTGATAAAATGTATTACACTTCTTATCCTGATAGAATTATTTTCAAATTGAACAAAGAACCAAATTCTCAAATGCTTGAATTTAAAGCCCAAACATTTGATGCTTCTACATCGCTATCTACTAAAACAGTGCTCGACCTTCAAGCGGATAGTAACTTCAATAAAAATTATAATTCTCGCTTTACGGATACCTACAACTATGGTTACATAGCAATGAATATGAAACCGGATGGAATCAAACATAAGAAACTATTTGTCGATAAGAAGGTAAGAAGAGCAATGGCTTTACTTGCTCCGCTTGATGATATGAATCGGATAAATAACAAAGGGAAAAATAAACGAGTAACAGGACCCGTATCCTTTTTGAAACCCGAATACAATACGGATCTAAAACTAATTCCATTGGATGTAGAAGCGGCAAAAAAAATGTTGGATGAAGCAGGTTGGAAAGATACCGATGGTGATAATATCCGTGACAAGATGATTGATGGGGAAAAAGTTAAAATGGAATTTATGTTGGGTTATTTTACTACTTCTGCTGAGTGGAAAGACATGGCAAAAATGATTTCTGAGCAAATGTATAAAGCAGGCGTAGTTGCAATACTAAATCCACTCGATCCTTCAGTAATGGTAGAGCAAGCATCCAATCATAATTTCGATATGTTTATAGCTTCCTGGGCAGGTAATGTGTTTCCGGAAGATTATACTCAGCTTTGGCATACATCAGCTTGGGCTTCTAAAGGCTCAAATTTTACAGGTTTCGGAAATGCTGAAACAGATGCATTAATCGATTCAATAAAATTTACTTTGGATCCTGCTCTATCAATTCCTATGTTGAAACGCTTTCAAGCTATTGTATACGAAGAACAACCTTATATCTTTATGTTTGCAGGAATTAGAAGAAACATTATTCACAAGCGTTTTGGGAACCAAGAAATGTATTTCGAACGCCCAGGAGTTTGGTTGAGTAATCTTCAGTTATTATCAGGCGATGGCGCTTCTATGAAAGTGTCGGCAAATTCAAATTAGTATAGGAGTGTTAGAGAAGAGTAACCCGAAAATATTTTTTGATATCGATATGGTATGCTTCAATACATTCTAAAACGAATCTTCATTTTTATTCCTACACTTATTGCGATTACGCTTTTAGGATTTATTATAAGCGTGAATGCTCCTGGTGATCCTGTGGAGCGGATGGTGCGACCTTCTATTGACGATAATGCAAAAACAATTAATGTTGTTGAAGAAAAAAGAGCTTGGCGCGAAAAATTAGGATTGGATCTTCCTGTTTTTTATTTTTCTTTAACTTCTGTTTCCCGCCCAGATACTCTCTATAGAATAATAGATAAAAACGAGAAAGAAGCACTTGATCGACTAATTTCAATTTATGGTAATTGGGATGCAATTCAGAAGTATCACTTATCACTAAATAAATTTTATTTTTCCCAACTTTCTTTTGTTGCTGATACCAATCAGCTAAGAAAGTACGATAAAAATGAGGTGCTCGAAACCCTTAATCAGCTTAAGTTTGAGGCATCTGCTATTCAAGGTACTTATGATAAAGCAGTGATTGAGGTGAAGATGAATAAAATAACTTCACTTTTAAAATCCTATCCATTTCTCGAAAAATTCAAATCTGAATTCGAAATAGTTAGGCGGGATTTTTTATTGATTGAAAAAACATCCACCCCTTGGAAAAATTATATTCCTCGTGTAGCATTTTATAGTTACAAAAATCAATATCACAGATGGTTGTTTGGTGATGGAGGGAAATTTTCAAGGGGTTTATTGCTTCATGGAGATTTTGGAACATCCTATGTTACCCGTCAACCGATTTCGGATGTTATTTATTCAAAAATAGGATGGTCGCTTTTCTTTACGATGTTGTCAGTCATCTTGGCATATTTTGTAAGTATCCCGGTAGGTGTGAGAGCCGCGGCAAAAAGAGGTTCTCGTTTCGATAAATCTTCCTCCATTGTTTTATTTA
This sequence comes from uncultured Chitinophaga sp., assembly GCA_964456225.1. Classification (GTDB taxonomy): domain Bacteria; phylum Bacteroidota; class Bacteroidia; order 2-12-FULL-35-15; family 2-12-FULL-35-15; genus 2-12-FULL-35-15. Next base: position 138,071 of record CAYWAV010000001.1, read on the forward strand.
TGTTGTATTCAATGCCTTCGTTTTGGTTGGCAACATTATTAATCATGACTTTTGCGAATACAGATGTTTTTTCTTGGCTTCCTGCTTCTGGAGTAAAACCACCTTTGGGTTATCCCGATGGTGCGTCTTTTTTTGAGATGGTAAAAATATCTTTTCCGTATATTATCCTTCCTGCAATTTGTTATACCTATAGTTCCTTTGCATTCTTATCAAGGACGATGCGCGTTTCTATGCTGGATGTTATTAATCAGGATTATATTCGTACCGCACGAGCCAAAGGTTTATCAGAAAAGAAGGTGATTTGGAAACACGGATTAAGAAATGCGCTGCTTCCAATCATTACTGTTTTTGCAAACGTGTTTCCTGCTGCTATTGGAGGTTCAGTTATTATCGAAAGTATTTTCACCATTCCTGGAATGGGTTCTGAAGCCATCTATGCTATTCAAACCAATAATTATCCCATGATTATTGCAATTCTTACAATAACCGGATTTTTAACACTTGTCGGTTATTTGATTTCTGATATTTTGTACGCCATTGTTGATCCACGAATTTCTTATAACTGATGGAAGAACAAAAAACAAATATTGACAAAGTTGTGGGCAAATCAGAATCGAACCAGGATTTTAATTTTAAGAAGTTTGCATGGAAACAATTCAAACAAAATAAACCTGCGTATTATTCTTATAAAGTTTTAATTTTTCTTATCATTCTTGCTGTGCTTTCTCCAATAATAGCAACTGATCAACCGCTATATTGCAAATACAAAGGTGTGAGTATGTTTCCTGCATTTTCGTTTTCTAATTCATGTGAAATAAAAAATGAAGACGGAACAATTGAAAAAATTCAATATGATATTGCCGAGTGGAAACACTTAGATGCTACAACAATTATTTTTGCTCCGGTTGCATACAATCCCAATAAAACAGATTATAATAATGCAGATTATGTTGCTCCCGGAGGAAAGCAAATTTTTATTGATAAAGAAGGTAATGAAAAACCAATGCCGACAAAATTCAGACATTGGTTGGGAACAGGAAAAGGAGGAGAGGACGTGCTTTCGGGATTAATTAATGGTACTCGTATTTCCTTGAGCATCGGAATTATTTCTATGATTATTGCTTCGTTTTTAGGAATTTTATTGGGAGCAATGGCCGGATATTTCGGAGATAAAAAATTACAGACTACTCGTGGTTCATTTTGGACAATGGTAGTGGGTGTTGTGATTGCTTATTATTATGGATTCTCTGTTCGCTCGTACAACATTACCGATGCATTTGCAGATTCCGGTGTAGCGGTTTTACTACAGTTATTCATCAGTTTAATAATATTTAGCTTGGTTGTTTTCTTGTTTTATCTTTTAGGAAAGCAAGTTGGTAAAATTTCGTTCTTAAGCACTCGTGTTTTTATTCCGGTAGATTCTATGGTTTCCAGATTGATTGAAATTTTAATCTCTATGCCTTTGTTGATTTTAATCATCTCTATTTCTGCAATAGCAAAAGAAAAATCAATGATTAACTTAATGGTGATTATTGGATTAACAACATGGACGGGCATAGCGAGATTAACACGAGCAGAGTTTTTACGAATTAGTAATTTAGAATACATTCAAGCAGCAAAATCGATGGGATTGAAAGAATACAGAATCATATTTAAACATGCTTTGCCCAATGCATTGGCTCCAGCTTTGGTCGCAATCGCTTTTGGCGTTGCTTCGGCTATTTTAATTGAATCGGCTTTGTCGTTTTTAGGAGTTGGTGTTCCGCCATCTACAGTTACTTGGGGTTCATTGTTGAATGCAGGTCACGAACAGTTTAGTGCTTGGTGGTTGGTTGTTTTCCCTGGGCTTGCAATCTTCTTAACCGTTACTATTTATAATTTAATGGGTGAAGGCTTGAGAGATGCTTTGGACCCTCGATTGAAAAAATAGAGGCTAACATCTTCGTGTTAAAAACTTCCTTTCTTCCTTTTTATTCCAATCATTTGATTTCCTAAGTTTATTGTATGAATGTACACTTAATTGCAATAGGCGGAAGTGCCATGCACAACATGGCCATCGCGATGCATAAAAAAGGATTTAAGGTCACTGGCTCCGATGATGAAATATTTGAACCTTCCAAAAGTCGTTTGGCAAAACTGAATCTACTTCCTGCAAAAGAAGGTTGGGATGAAAGTAATATTCATTCGGGTTTGGATGCTGTTATTTTAGGCATGCACGCGCGTATCGATAATCCTGAATTAATTAAAGCACAGGAGTTAGGTTTGAAGATTTATTCGTATCCCGAATATATTTATGAGCAGACAAAAGATAAAATAAGAGTAGTTGTAGGAGGAAGTCACGGTAAAACTACCATTACTGCTATGATTTTGCATGTATTAAATTTTCACAAGATAGATTGCGATTATTTGGTAGGTGCTCAACTGGAAGGTTTCGATACGATGGTAAAACTAACAAGAGAAGCAAAAATTGCAGTAATTGAAGGTGATGAATATTTGAGTTCACCAATCGACCGCAGACCAAAATTCCATTTGTACAAACCAAACATTGCTATTTTAAGTGGGATTGCTTGGGATCACATTAATGTATTTCCAACATTTGATTTTTATGTAGAACAATTTCGAATTTTTGTGAATCAAATAGAGCAGGGTGGAAGTCTGGTGTATTGTGAACTGGATGAAGAAGTGAAAAAAGTATGTGAAGGTGCAAGAGGTGACATTAAAAAGCTTCCATATGCTATTCCAAAACATAAAATAGAAAACGGAATTACAATTTTAACCTTTGATCAATTGCCGACTGGAGATTGCCAACTGCAAATTTTCGGAGATCACAATTTAATGAATTTAAACGGAGCACGTTTGGTTTGCAATCAGCTGAATATCTCTGACGTCCAATTTTATGAAGCCATCCAAAGTTTTAAGGGCGCAGCAAAACGATTAGAGCTAGTGAAAAAGAATGCTGTCACAGCCATGTATAAAGATTTTGCACATTCCCCTTCTAAATTAAAAGCAACTACACAGGCAGTTAAAAAACAATTTCCGAATCGTAAATTAATTGCTTGTATGGAACTGCATACATTTAGTAGTTTAACAGAAGAGTTTTTAAAAGAGTACAATGGTTCTATGGAGTTGGCGGATGATGCAATTGTTTATTTCAATCAGCATACAATAGAGCATAAAAAGTTAAAGCCAATTAGCGAAGAACAAGTGAAGAATGCTTTTGGTGGAACTAATATCAGAGTTATTACCAACACAGTGGTATTGCAAGAAGAGTTACTGAAAATAAATTTCGAAAATAAAAATCTTTTGATGATGAGTTCCGGAAATTTTGATGGAATTGATTTTAAAGCTTTAGGGGAGAAGGTTGTGAAGTAAAGAATGACATTGACAACTGCATCACTTCTTGCGACAAAGATGTAGTTAGTTGGCGAAACTATTTATAAAGATAAGGCTCTTGATTATCTGTCATTTTCCTTATGTTCTCTAAAACTCTTTTCATATAAGTTTTCCAAAAAAGCTTAGCAAATAACCAATTCAAAGGGTAAAGTAAAGTAACATCCGAATGTAGAGTATATATATATTCGATTAAAATTTTGTTTGATTCAAGTTCTGTTGTTTTCCATTCGCCAATGAATTTTGTAAATCCTAACATCCATGATTGGAAATTGCTAACCTCAATTTTCCAGTAGGAATTTTCTATACGTTCAATTACTTTGTCGACAGAACCCCAACCACCTTTTTGTGAAATTGATTTAGCAATAAATACTTTTTTGCTATAATTAGGCTTTCCCCAATTTTCATCTTCCGTGCAATGAGTAACTTTAGGCATAACACCATAACCCGTATGAATTTTGGAGACGTCACAAAGCATTGGTGTTTTAAATGCTCTTTCTAAAGAGCAATTGAAGATGGTTGTTATTTTTACTCTTAATTCCAACTTTTTGTTTTGAAGTTTTTTGCTAATTTTCTTCTACAGAAGCTTCAGGATTCTTTCTTCTGAAAATAGCACTGGCTAATAAAGATGAAATTAATCCGAAAAATAGTACAGGGGGAACAAGTTTAAATGAATTGAATGTACTTCTTTCAGCAACTATAAATTGATTTAACTCCTCTCCTGAAAGGTTTTTGGCAAAATCAGATTTTTTTGCCTCACTTAAAAAGAAGTCGATTGTATCGGGAGTAATGTATTTGAAATAAAGGTAATTGAAAATGCCGATAACAAGCGCTAACATCAAGCTGAAAAGAACTCCAGCTCTAAGTCCTTCGCTAAATTCTAAAAAACCATTTTTATATTTTCTTGTAAGAAAAATAGTAAGAAAAATGCCTATAATTAAAACAGCAAGTGTGACATAGTTTCTGTAGATATAAACTTCAACAGAATAATATCCAAGAGATTTTGCAAAAGAATACCATGCAACGCAATTAATTAGACCTGCTAAAATTCCTAGTTTAATGCTTATTCCAATCTTCATATTGGTGTTAAATTTTGATTCAGTTTCAACTCCCTTGTTCTCGACTCCGCTCGAACTGACAGGCATTCTATTATCTACTGTCTGCTTAACTAACCATTCATCGAAATCAAGAACTCCTCATTTGTTTGAGTGTTCTTAATTCTATCTTTCATAAACTCCATAGCTTCTACAGGATTCATATCGGATAAGTGTTTACGTAAGATCCAAACACGTTGTTGTGTTTCTTTATCCACCAATAAATCATCTCTACGAGTACTTGATGCAACAATATCAATTGCAGGGTAAATACGCTTGTTTGCAATTTTACGATCCAATTGAATTTCCGAATTACCTGTTCCCTTAAATTCTTCAAAAATTACCTCATCCATTTTAGAACCTGTCTCCGTTAAAGCAGTAGCAATGATTGTTAATGAACCACCACCTTCAATTTTACGGGCCGCTCCAAAAAATCTTTTTGGTTTGTGTAATGCATTTGCATCCACACCTCCTGATAATACTTTTCCAGAAGCCGGTTGTACCGTATTGTAAGCACGTGCTAAACGAGTAATCGAATCCAATAAAATACAAACATCGTGTCCACACTCTACCATTCGTTTTGCTTTTTCCAAAACAATATTGGCGATTTTTACGTGACGGTCTGCTGGTTCATCAAAGGTGGAAGCAATAACTTCTGCTTTAACGCTACGAGCCATATCTGTAACCTCTTCAGGACGCTCATCAATCAATAGAATGATTAAGTATGTTTCCGGGTGGTTAGCTGAAATTGCATTGGCGATGTCTTTTAATAAAACGGTTTTACCGGTTTTTGGTTGTGCTACAATTAAAGCACGTTGTCCTTTTCCAATTGGTGTAACTAAATCCACAATGCGAGAAGAAAGATTTTGCTGAGGATGACCTGTCAAATTAAATTTCTCATAAGGAAATAATGGAGTTAAATAATCAAAAGGAACTCTATCACGCACAAAGGCTGGCTCACGACCATTGATTTTCTCCACTTTAATTAATGGGAAATATTTTTCACCTTCTTTTGGTGGACGAATTGTTCCTCTTACGGTATCACCTGTTTTTAATCCAAACAATTTAATTTGAGATTGAGAGACATAAATATCATCGGGTGAATTTAAGTAGTTGTAATCCGATGAACGCAAAAACCCATATCCATCAGGCATTATTTCCAAAACACCTTCGCTGGAAACAATTCCATCAAAGTTATAGATATCGGAAGGTCGTGCATTATTATATTTTGAACGGTTTTGATTGTCTTTGTTATCACTGTTCCCATTGTTCCCATCTTGATTTGAGTTTTCTTGGGAAGATTGATTTTCGTTTTGATTTGTCACATTTTCTGAAGTGCTTTCAGAAACAATAGGAGGAGTTTCATTTATTTCGGTCGACTCATTTTTTGTAGTCTCAAAATCATCGTCATTAAAAATGGTGGATGGTTCTGCTTCCTGTTTTGCCTTCGGTTCATTTTCTGAGCTTTCCGGCTTGTTTTTTCTTGGACGAAGAATGCGCTCGTCCGATTTTGTATTTGGAGTTTTAGATTCAGAAGGTGTAATTGCCTGTTGATCTAAAATTTTATAAATTAATTCTTGTTTTTTTAAAGCCTCGTATTTGGGAATGTCTAGGCTTTTTGCAATCTCTCTTAGCTCACCAACAAGTTTGTTGTTCAATTCAATAATGTCGTACATAGGTTGTTTATTTGGTTAATACATCAATTCGAATGATTGATAGTTTAGGATAGAAATGTAAAATAATTTGTGTTTTTTATTCGATAAAATTCTGATTGTTTTTGTTATGTGAATACATAACAGCGAAACGCGCTACAATAATACAAAGAATATTTAATATACAAGTGATAATTTGAATAAAATTAGCTTATGCCCTTTTGCCGAGTTCAATTACCTCTAAATCTTTTATTTTATCACCATCTATGGTAAATCGAACCATTGTTTTTACCAAATGAAATCCATGATTTCCTGCCGCTCCCGGATTGATGTGCAGCAGTTTGTATTTATCGTCATACATTACTTTTAATATATGCGAATGTCCACAAATGAATAAAGTCGGCTTATTTTTCTGGATTTCTTTTAAAGCTTCCATCGAATATCGATTGGGATAACCGCCAATATGAGTGATAAAAACACTTACATTTTCACACATAAATTGTTGATTCAATGGATGCACTTTTCTTACATCTTCTCCATCAATATTGCCATAAACGGCTACAACAGGTTTTATTTTAGAAAGTTCATCTGTAATGGAAATGGTTCCAATGTCGCCTGCATGCCAGATCTGGTGACAGGAATCAAAGTATTTTAAAATTTTAGGATCCAGATAATTATGAGTATCCGATAAAAGTGCGATACGTTGCATAGTGCAATAATAAATAAAAAATGCTCCGGATTTTTCAACCTGGAGCATTTTTTATTTTAATTTAAGAAAGATCGCGAATCAAGTTCGGGATAGATCCGACTATGCCTTCAAAAATGAAAGTCAAGTCGCAATCTATTTTACGATGGTAACTGTACCGGTATATTTGTGGCGTTTTCCAAGATTATCTTTTACATCAATTGTGTAAACATAAACATCTTGTTGGGCAATATCTGCTTTGCCCTGCACTTTACCATCCCAGCCTTCGTTTACAGCAGTGGATCTGAAAATCATGTTCCCCCAACGGTCGTAAATACGCATTGTGAATTCTTCAATGTTTTGTCCTTTAGGAGCAAAAACAGGATTTAATCCATCGCCATTAGGTGTAAATCCGTTAGGGATATAGAATGTATATTCAGGCTCAATTACTAAGCAGTTTGTAGTGATATTGCTACATCCTCCTGGGCTTTGAACTGTTAATGTAACGCAATATGTTCCGGTATCACCATATGTGTGTGATGGATTAGTTTGACTGCTGCTGTTTGGCTCATATAAGTTTCCTGGATCACCAAAATCCCAAGACCAAGTAGTGCCATCTACCGAAAGATCTGTAAAGTTGATAGTAGGATTTTCTGTTGTTGTTGGCTGTGGACCAAATACAAACTGAGCAACCGGTTGAGGATAAATTGTAATCATGTTATTGATTGTGCTTGTAGTAGTACAACCACCATTTGATGTAACTGTTAAAGTAATGTCAAAAATACCATCATTGTAACAAACAGGAGTTGGTGATTGTAAAGCAGATGTTGTTCCGTTTCCGAAATTCCAATTCCATGCTGTTACAGTTCCCCCTGCTACTGTTGATGCATCTGTGAATGTTACACAAGTTGGCTCACAACCCGTTATTACATTCGGAGTAAAGGACACAACAGGTAAAGGCAATACGGTAACAGTAACTGTTCCGGTTGCTGGTAAAGTTGTACAAGCATCTGTAATAGTAATTGTATAGGTTGTTGTTGTTGCCGGAGAAACAGAGAAAGTGCTAGCTGCTCCTGAACCAGGCATCCAGCTATAAATGTATGAACCGTCTCCACCTGATGCTACTGCTGATAAAGTTGTGCTAGCACCCGGACAAATTGAAACGTTTGCTGAAGGAAAAACTGCTAATGCGGGGTTTACAGTAACGGTTACTGTTTGTGGACTTTGTGAAACACAGCCCGCGGTATCTGTTGCAATAACAGTGTAAGTTGTAGTTACAGTTGGCGAAACAGTATTATTAGCACCTGTAAAAGCAGGAGCCATCCAGTCAAAAGTATATCCTCCTAATGGATGTCCGCCTGTAGCAGATGCCATTAACGTAGTACTTTGACCAACACAAATAGTTACCGCTGGAATAGTATTTATTAGAATAACATTGGGTTGAGTAATAGTTGCACTTGCAGTAATAGTACATCCGTTTGCATCAGTAATTGTACAGGTATATGAACCAGGACACAATCCTGTTGCTGCTGGTGTAATTTGTCCTCCCGGCATCCATAAGTAAGCATAAGGAGCAATACCTAAACTAGCAGTTACAGTGGCTGTTCCATCACATAAACCATTACATGTTACTTGCGTAGAAGCAATAGTTATATTTACTCCTGGAGTATTAGGTACAGTTAAACAAATGCTGTCGAAACAACCATTTAAGTCTGTAACGGTTACACAATATAATCCCGGGATTAAGTTGGTAGCAGTTGCAGTCGTTTGTCCGCCTGGCGACCATAAATAAGCATATCCTCCTGATCCGCCTGCAGCAACTACTGTTGCAGAGCCATCGGGTTGGTTGCAATTTGATGTTGTTGTTGAACCTGCCAAAACAATTTGAGTAGGCTGAGTTACAGTAATAGTATTCGATGCAGTACATCCGAATAAGTCGGTTACAGTAACGGTGTATGTTGATGCACAAAGACTATTGATCACAGTTGCAGCTGAGCCTGTTGACCAGCTATAAGAATATCCTCCGAAACTTCCCGAAGCACTAACACTCCCTGTTCCGTTACAAGCAGCAAAACAAATTGCAGGAGTAACGTTTACGGTCACTGCTAAAGGTGAACCAACAGTAATTGTAACAGCATCTGTTCCTGTACATCCTAATGCATCAGCAACGGTTACAGTATAAGTTGTTGTTGCAGCAGGCGTAACGGTTGGTGTTGCACTTGTTGAGAATCCCGGTGTTCCTGGAGCATCCCATGTATAAGTGTAACCAGCACCTGTTGGCGAAGCGCCTAAAATATAAGAAGAACCAGAACAAATACTATCGTCAACCCCAGCATTTGCTGTAAGACTTGGAGCAACTGTTACTGTAACAGTAGTCATCGGACCGGTACATCCTAAAGCAGTTGTTTGAACATAATAATTTGTAGTTGCTGCTATTGGAGGTGTATTATAAGTTGCGCCAGATCCCAATAACGTTCCTGCTGCTGGTGCATCATACCATTGGTAGGTTGCTCCTGATCCACTTGCTGTAAGTGTTGCAGACATTCCAAAACAGATATTTTGGTTAGCAGCTGTTGGTGCTACCGGAGTTGGATTAACTGTGATGTTGATTGTTCCTGGTAAACTTGTACATCCGGCTGCTGATGTTGCAGTAACAGAATATATCCCAGAAGCTCCTGTAGTAGCAGAAACAATAGATGGGTTTTGTAAAGTTGAAGTGTATCCTCCCGGACCAGTCCAGCTCCATGTAGGACCGGTTGAAGTCGTAGATAAGTTCAATGTTGTTCCCGAACAGATAGGTGTTGTTCCTGCAGCTACTGGAGTAGCAGGGACGGGATTAATAGTGACTGTTGTTGTTGCCGGTGCGCCTGTACATCCTGCTAAAGTAGGAGTTACAGTGTATACCCCGGAATTACCCACTGCAGAAACAGGTATAGTTGGATTAGCAAGTGTTGATGTGAATCCTCCCGGTCCTGTCCAGGCATAAGTTGCTCCCGGTATAGCTGGTAATGTTGTTAAGTTCAATGGGGCTCCGGCACATATTGGTCCGTTGTTGCCAGCTGTAATTGCAGGCACAACAGTTTGAAGAACAACCACAGTGTCAGTACTTGCAAGTGCTGCGCCACAACCAGACGTTCCAGTGATGGCTGCATAATAAGATGTACTTGGTTGTCCTGCTGGAGGAGTAACTGTGATTGGAGAACCTGTTCCAACCAATGTGTTAGAAGGTAAAACATACCAGTTAATTGTGTAGGTAGCTACGCCATTTGGAGTGTATCTCTGCGCTTCATTTGTTGTTGTCCACGCAGTACTATTTCTTCCCGCAACCACAAAAGCAACAGTGCCTGCAGCATTGTGAAGCCCCTGAACGGCTGTTCCTCCTGCCCATGCCATACAATTTGGTTTGGTTGCAATGTGATTTTCAACAATGTTTGTTGATTCGTATAATACAATCTGAAAACGTCCCAATGTAGTAGTACATGAAAACATTGGACAGTTGTTCCAATTAACAACTAATCTTCTGTTTGGTGCAACTCCTAATGTTTGATAATTGATGTAAGGACCTCCCGCAACTCCCGGATGCCAGTCTTGCCAAGGCCCCATTACACAATTTTTAGGAACAGTAGCTAATGTAGAAGGAATTGGTGCTGAAGTATAAGTTGTAGACTGCGGACTGAATGCAACCCAGCCGTTTGAACCAATGTAGAATTGAGTATAACTTGTTCCAAAGAAACAAAATGTAAATCCTATAGGCAATGCTCCGCTTTGAGAGTCATCTGTAAGAGTAACATTTGTTCCACCTGTATACGGATTGGGTGCGTAGGGAATAGCACTTACTGCATAACTTGTGGTTGGTAAACTGCCCGGTCCGCCAGGAGTTACAACAGCAGTTAAATTTGCACTTCCGCCAGAACAGATAGTTTGTGTTTCAGGAGATGCATCTACAATTTGAGAGAACGATGCGCTAGAAATGGCCGAAAGTGCTGTGAGTGATAATAGTTTGAAGTAGTTCATTTTTTTTGGTTTAAGAAAATAAGAGTGTTTCCTAAAAATTGATGTTGTTATATGTTATATAGATACAAAACCTAGATAAAAGGTTGCATCTTTATCTGATTTTGTTAAAAATACGGGAATTTTGTTGAAAACAAGTCCAGTATTGGATTAACGGACAATTACGACAGGTAAAAGCTTAAATTTTTGCGATTAGATTTGACTTGATCCAGCCGACATTTCCATTAGCAATTTTTATTTCTATCCAATCATTTTGTTCTTCCGTTATAATCACCTTTGTTCCTTCATGCAAGATAAACAGTTTTGTTCCTTTTTCGTTTGGTGAACCTGTTATGGTGGCTGTACTAGAAATTACAATTGCATCCGAACTGTTTTTTGTAAACTCATATTTGTTCTGAGCTATGAAAAATGTAAAAATGGTTGCTGTTAAAAATACAACTCCTGCAAAGAAGCCCAGTTTTTTTAAGGTGTTGTTTTGAGAAACAACGTATAAACCTATCAAGAATAATGAAATAGCTAATAGGAGAATACATAAAATTGACCAAGTCTTTTCATCAAAAACATCAACTATTCCGTTTTTCCATTCCGATAAAAAGAGCTGAGGTGCAGCATCAATTTTATCTTCTGCTTTTTGATTTGCTAGTTTTAAGTTTGTTGTTAAATCGTCATCATTCGGATTTATTTTTTTTGCTCTTTCATAATTTAAAATCGCTAAACCAATAGTATTCGTTTTGTAATAAGCATTTCCGAGGTTGAAATACAACTCAAAAGAAATAGTATTGTTAGCAACTAGACTTTCATATTGCTCAATTGCTTTTTCAAAATTACCTTTCGAATAAGATGCATTGGCGCTGTCAAATGCAAAATCACCTTCACTTGCAAAAGATGATTTGCAAATAAAAAGCATAAGGAATACACCAAGCACAATTTTTACTCTATGTAATTTCATCTTCTATTTTTGTAATAAGTTCAACGGTGTTGTTGTAAATGCCATTTAAATCGCCCGACACTGAACTAGGCGCATATCTTGCAAATTCGCAATTATCAAGTGTTGTCATTAATTTTTCGATTGTTGCCTCAGAAACCGCTCTGTTTTTTAATGTGCCGGAAATATGTTCTTTATTTAAATCCGCAAGAGGAATGTTTAGTTTGTCGCTAATGTATCCGTAAAGCGCTTTAAATATTTCGATGTAAAATAATTCTTTGTTGCTCGATTTTAAATGCTGCTCGGCAATGGATAATCGTTTTCTTGCCATCTTGGTAGCTTTTCTGCTTTTTACTGCCACTCCGTCTTTGTTATTTGCTATACTTTTTCTTCTGATAATTAAAAACGAAATAAAACAAAGTAGAGGTGAAAGGAGTAAAGAATAAAAAAGTGCTGAATTAAAAAAGTATTGTTCTTTTTCTTTTAATTCGGTAGCCGTTTTAATATAACGGATGTCATTTCCTAATACTTTAAGTTCTTCTTTTGCATTTGTTCCTCCAACAACTGTTGCTGAGGTGCCAGTTCCTTTGTCGACATGCAATTTAAAATTAGGAGAAGGTAGAGTAACGTATACTTTTTTATTCGGATCAAAATAGCTAAAATTTAAAGCTTCAATTGTGTAATCACCTTCGTGACGAGGAATAAAAAGATAATCAAATGTTTTTGTTCCGTTTATCCCACCTCTTGTTACAGAAATGTTTTCACTTATTTTTGCATCGTAGGTTTCAAAATCTTCAGGCAAGTTTACTTTTGGAGGTTCTACTAATTTAATATTGCCATTTCCCGAAAGTGTAAGTGTAATGTTAACGGCATCATCTGCTTTTACACTTTCTTTCGACATTGCTGCTTTGTATGTAAAATTCCCAACAGCTCCTGAAAAGCCTGCAGGTTTACCTTCTTCGGGCAATGCTTGTGCCTCAATTGAAATAGGTAAACTTTTTAATGGTAAAACTACTTCTTCATAACCAACGCCCATCATTTGCTCAAAAATATCTCTTGGTTTGCGTTTTGATTTTTGACGAACAATACATTCTACTTCAAATGGTTCAATGGTTAATGTTCCTGTATGTTGAGGGATGACATAAGTTTTATAGATTTCACCAACTACATAAGTAATTCCATTGATCGTTTCATTTGTTTGTTTTGTTTGTTCATTTGTTTTGATATTCTGAACAAAAAAACCATCGTATGCAGGCATTTTTGAAATGTTTCGCATCTGCATTTCTAAGCGAGTGTATACTTTAAATGTAACTTCTATCACTTCTCCAACATAAGCTTTTGATTTACTTACATTGGTTCTTACAAAAACATTGTCTCCTATATCAGAACTGGTTGGCTTGGTTACAATTTGTCCGCCTGAATTATTGTTTTGAGTTCCCGCATTGTTGGCTCCTTTTGCTACGTCAATAGAAACAGGATTTGATTGAATTGTTTTGCCATTAGAAATTACAGTAGCTGCTCCAATAGTTAATTTACCTTCTTTTTTTGCCGATACTACATACGTTAAGGAAGAAGATTGAGTAATCGTTCCATTGTTAACAGAGGTGCTGGATGATTGATAAGGCCCTTCAAGGATGTCGAGTTCCGACATAGGAGGTAGTTTAAAATTCTTTCCCGGACCACTCAAAGAAAACTGTAATTGAAATGCTTCGCCCAAAGCAACTTTGGTAGTGCTAACCGAAGTTGTTAATGTTTGAGCCAACAAACAATTTGTTAGAACGAACAATGTAAATACTATGTAAACTATTATTTTCAAAGGGAATTAAATTCTATTTCTTTATTTTTTTGTCTATTTTTTCATTTGTCGACTGTCTGCTTTTTTACCAATCTTTCTCAATTTCTGCTTTTGTTCCTTTTGCTTTTATTTTCTTCATTTTGTCTTGAAGATTTTTTTCGTCATTCTGCAAAGCATCTAATAAACGTTGTGCATCCTCTTTCGAAATTTTATTTTTTTGCTCTTCGGGTTTATCGTTTTTCTCTTTTTCTTCCTTTTCTTTCTTTTCTTTTTCTTTTTCCTCTTTCTCTTTTTCCTTTTTATCCTTTTTTTCCTCTTTCTTTTCTTTCTCTTTTTTTTCTTCTTCCTTTTTTTGCTGCTCTTGCTGTTGCTTTAAATATTGTTGTGCATAAGCTAAGTTGTAGCGTGTGTCAGCATCATTCGGATTGTTTTTTAAAGCATTTTTATAAGCATCCACACTTTCCTGATACTTTTTTGATTTTAATAAGGAATTTCCTAAATTATGAAAGGCCTTCGCTAGCGTATCTTTTGAAGTGGCGTGATGAGTTAATAATTGGAATTGGTTAGCCGCTTCTTCATATTTCCCTTGTTTATAATAAGCATCACCTAAGTTAAATGATCCTTTGTATGAATCTTTATTTTTTCCTAATGCTTTGTTGTATTCCTTCTCAGCAGTTGTATAATCTGATTTTTTATAAGCTTCGTTTCCATCTTTGATGTGTTTTTTTTCTGATTGAGCATAATTCGAAAATGGAAATGAAAGGCACAGCACAAGCAAAAATATGCTTGTATTATAAAAGTTTAAGATTGTAGTTGAACTATTGCTTCTCATTTCCAAATAAGTTCAAGCGTTGATAAAGTTTACTTTTGCGCTCCGTTAGAAGCGTTTCAATTAATAATAGTAAAAATGCTCCCGTAATAAACCACTGGAAACGGTCTTCATAATCGCTATACATTTTGCTTTCAAATTGTTTTTTTTCTAATTTATCAATCGCATCTAAAATATTATTCAAGCCAGCATCCGAATTGGTTGCTCTAACGTAAATTCCATTTCCTGCAACTGACAATTCTTGCAACATTTGTTCATTCAATTTTGTTACAATTGTATTTCCATCTTTGTCTTTTTTAAATCCTTCTCTTACATTTCCTTTGTAAACTGGAATTGGAGCGCCTTCTGCGGAACCCATCCCGATAGTATGAATAGTAATGCCTTTTTCTACCGCTGATTCAGCAGCGTTGAGAGCATTCTGATCATGGTTTTCTCCATCTGTAATAATCACTATTGCTTTGTTTTTACCTTCGTCCTTTCCAAACGAAGTCATGGCCATATCAATTGCTTTTCCAATATCTGTTCCTTGTGTTGGAATCAAATCAGTACTTATGCTTTCTAAAAACAATTTCGCTGCTGAGTAATCGGTTGTGATGGGCAGTTGAACATAAGCTTCACCACCAAAAACAATAATCCCAATTCTATCGCCTTCCAGTTTATCGATTAATTTTGAAAGTGCTTGTTTTGATTTCTCTAAACGGTTTGGTGATAAATCTTCGGCCTTCATGCTATTGGAAACATCCAAACAAATCATTAAGTCGGCACCTTTTCGTTTTACCTCTTCCAACTTACTTCCTACTTGTGGATTGATTAATCCAATGATTAATAAGGTAAATGCAAATAGATACAATACACTTTTCCATATTCGTTTTGTTTTTGAAACATCAGGAAATAACTGTTGAATAATGTTTATGTCTCCAAAGGTTTTCAATGCTCTCTTCCTCCATCTGCTCACAAGCCAAAGGGTAACAAGCAGAACAGGAATGATTCCGAATGCAAAAATGAAATATGTATTTTCTAATTGAAACATTTTTATATTTTTCACCTTTAGCCCCTTCTCCATATGGAGAGAGAATTTAAGGGAAGGTTTATGGTATGCTTTTAAATAATGTATTTTTTAATAAAAATTCTATCAATAATAAAATAGCTGCAGTAATTGCAAATGGCAAAAAATGCTCGGATTTATTCGTGAAGTTTTTTTCTTCGAAAATTGTTTTTTCCAAACGATCAATTTCTTTGTAAACCTCCTTTAATTTTTCATTGTCCGTTGCCCTGAAATATTTTGCACCCGTCATGTCAGATATTTCTGTCATTGTTTTCTCATCAATTACCACTTCTGCCCATTCGTAAGCATAGCTTCCATCAGGATAGATTCCTGCAAACGACAATGCTTTTCCCATTGACCCTAATCCAATGGTATACACTCGTATGCCAAATGCTTTAGCGATTTCTGCTGCCGTTAAAGGAGCTACAGAGCCTTGATTGTTTACGCCATCTGTTAGAAGAATAATTATTTTACTTTTTGCTTTACTGTCTTTTATTCTACTTACAGAGGTTGCTAAACCATTTCCTATGGCTGTTCCATCAGCCAACATTCCTAATTTTATTCCTGAGAACAAATTTTTAATAACATCATGGTCGGAGGTAAGCGGACATTGTGTAAAGCTTTCTCCACTAAATATTACCAGTGCTATTCTGTCATTTGGGCGACTGTCGATAAATTTAGTTGCTAATTCTTTAGCTGCATCCAAACGATTTGGTTTAAAATCTTTTGCAAGCATACTTGAAGAAATATCAAGGGCTAACACAATGTCAATTCCTTCTGTTTTAACATCCTTATAACTTGAACGGGATTGTGGACGCATCAAAACAAGAATCAAACAAGACAATACAGCAAGTCGGATTACAATAATGATGTGTCGTAAGTACTGCTTATAAGATGCATTTATTTTATCAAAACCACCTAATGAAGATGTTTTTAATTCCGCATTCAATGTTCTGCTTTTAAAAATATACCAAATGATAATCACAGGAATTACCAGGAATAACCAGCGTAATTCTTTGTTTGCAAATGTGATATCATTAAAAAAGTCAAACATGTTTTATATTTTACTATCTTGATTCGTGCTCTTAACTCCCTTGTTCTCGCCCTTCAACTCAGCTCTGGGTGACAAATCGAACTGAAGGGTATTTAATTGTCTACTGTTTATTGTCTACTACTTTCTTTGTTTCTTCCATACCACTGTAATCCTGCTTTGTTCCATGAATAAAATCATAGCTATTTACCATGCTCATATCGTTCTCAGTCGGCAAGGGCTGTTCTTTTGCAAATTTTACTAAATCGGCTAGCAATAGCACGTTTTTTAATTTTGCTTTGCTGTCTTCGTCAATGGCTACTTTTCTGAAACCGAATAATATCTCATCCGTTGTTTGCTCCAATGCTGCAATTTTAAATCGGTTTTCTATGTATTCGCGAACAATGTCTGTTAACTGACTGTGATATAATTTCAGTTTACCATTTTGCCATAAGTTTTCTGTTTTTAGTTTATCCAGTTTTTCAAAAGCAATGATGTGAGCAGGAATTTTTGGAATTTCAACTTCCACCATTAATGGTTCTACTTTTCTTGTGTATTTAAAAATAAGGATAAGAATAACAATTATTAGAAGAGCACCCAGTATCACCCAAAGTACAAGCATGTTGTCTTTTAACCAATCAAGCCAGGAATAAGTTTGTTCATAAGGCTCTTTAATATCTTTGATTGCTAGTGTGGTATCAACCGCCATAGTAGTCACTTGAAGTAAAAGGGGATCGGTGAAAATTCCGTTGGTATCGCCTGCTAAAAATTTAAAAGGTGGAATTGCCCAATAGCCTGAGTCGAAAGAGGTAATATTTAGTATTTGTG
Organism: uncultured Chitinophaga sp.; assembly: GCA_964456225.1. Lineage (GTDB taxonomy): Bacteria > Bacteroidota > Bacteroidia > 2-12-FULL-35-15 > 2-12-FULL-35-15 > 2-12-FULL-35-15. The sequence continues at coordinate 155,355 of CAYWAV010000001.1, forward strand.
TTTGAGTAAATAAAAATGGATCATTTTTATCAACGATAGTGTCGATTTTACTCTGACTAACAATTTCAACTTCTTTGCGGATGGTGTCAGCAATCTCCGGCCACAATACTTGAATTCTTTTTCCATTATCTACACGGTACTGAATACTCAATTTCAGTTGTACTTGCTCCCCAATTTGAATTTCATTATTATCCAGTTTGGCCGTTGCTTTTATTTGTTGAGCATAAGAACTTGGGTGAATACACAACAAAGCTAGGCATAAGGTGATTATGCTATTAAAATGTTTGTATTTACTTTTTGTATTCATAGTTCGATTTGTAATCTTTTCCTCCCCCTGCTCCCTCATAGAGGAGGACGCACTCCGATTCATAATTCGTTGTCACCCTGAGCGCAGCCGAAGGGCGTTATCTGTACTATCTTCTTTTAAATAAGTTCGTTAAAGGAACGATGTATGATTCTTCGGTATTAATGTTAGCTGTATCCACGCCACTTTTTGTAAATGCTTCTTTTAAATTAGCTTCATGCTTTTTTGCATTCACCATAAACTGTGTTCTTACTTTTTTGTTGGATGTGTCCACCCATTTTAATGTTCCTGTTTCAGCGTCTATGAGTTTCAATAATCCAACGTTTGGTAACTCCTGCTCACGTTTGTCATATATTCTCAATGCTACCAAATCATGTTTTTTGTTTGCAATTTTTAAAGCATCGTTAAAGTTGGAGTCCATAAAATCAGAAATCACAAAAGCGATACTTCTTTTTTTAATTGCACCAGTTAAATATTTTAAAGCCAGTTCAATGTTTGTTTTTTTATGTTCAGGTTTAAACTCAATTAAGTCGCGAATGATCCGTAAAACATGTGTTTTCCCTTTTTTAGGAGGAATAAATTTTTCTATTTTATCTGTAAAAAAGATAACACCAATTTTATCGTTGTTCTGAATTGAGGAGAAGGCAAGTACAGCACACAGCTCCGTAATTAAATCTTGTTTCAGTTGTTTGCGTGTTCCAAATTCTCCTGATGCACTTACGTCTACCAAAATCATTACGGTCATTTCACGCTCTTCTTCAAATACTTTAACAAAAGGAGTGTTAAAACGAGCTGTAACATTCCAATCGATAGAGCGAATGTCATCGCCTGGTTGGTATTCACGAACTTCAGAAAAAGTCATACCACGTCCCTTAAAAGCACTTTGATACTCTCCAGAAAAAATCTGGTTGGAGAGACCTCGTGTTTTTATCTCAATTTTTCTTACTTTTTTTAAAAGCTCAGCTGTTTCCATTTACTAATAACAAATTTTTGCGAATATTACGAATAACGAATTTTTACGAAACTCTTACAAACCGATTCTAAACATAGAGATTCATAAATTCGTTTTGATTCGTCATCTGTAACCTATGGTACTTCAACCGTATTTAAAATTTCATTGATAATCATTTCAGAAGTAATGTTTTCTGCTTCTGCTTCATAAGTTAATCCGATACGGTGACGCAAAACATCATTGCAGATTGCACGAACGTCTTCAGGAATTACATAACCTCTACGTTTAATAAATGCATAAGCTTTTGCAGCCATTGCCAAGTTGATACTCGCACGGGGAGAACCACCAAAACTGATTAGTCCGGCAAATTTGTCCAATTTATATTCTGAAGGGAATCGGGTAGCAAAAACAATATCGACAATGTATCGCTCAATTTTTTCATCCATGTAAACATCTTTCACAACTTTGCGAGCTGTTAAAATATCTTCCGGTTTTAAAATTTGACTTACGCTGGGATATTCATTCGCCAAATTGTAATGAATGATTTTTCGCTCATCTTCTTTTGTAGGATAGCCAATAACAACCTTTAACATAAAACGATCCACTTGTGCCTCTGGTAATGGATAAGTTCCTTCTTGTTCAACAGGATTTTGAGTTGCTAAAACTAAAAACGGATTGGGGAGTTTAAATGTTTGTTCGCCAATGGTTACTTGTTTCTCTTGCATGGCCTCTAACAAAGCACTTTGCACTTTTGCCGGAGCACGATTGATCTCATCGGCTAAAATAAAGTTGGCGAAAATGGGTCCTTTTTTTACAGAAAATTCTTCTTTTTTCTGACTGTATATCATTGTTCCTACTAAATCGGCTGGAAGCAAGTCTGGCGTAAACTGAATACGGTTAAAATCAGCATCAATACAACTTGCTAAAGATTTTATAGCTAAGGTTTTTGCTAATCCGGGCACACCTTCTAAAAGAATGTGGCCGTTTGATAGAAGTCCAATCAATAAGCGTTCAACCATGTGTTTTTGTCCTACAATTACTTTGTCCATTTCCATGGTTAGCAAGTCAACAAAGGCACTTTCTTTCTGAATGCGCTCGTTTAATTCTTTAATATCAGTCATTTGTTTGATTTTTTTAGTCCCGGATGAAAGGGATTGTTTAGCATTTTTAGTCGTGGCAAAATTAACACAAACCTACGCTAATAGCTGATTAGGGCTGTTAAAAATTGTTAAAGCAAATAGGTTGTTTCATGTCATTTCAAGCAGAGTTGAGAAACAATTTTGAGCATTTAATTCCTTACATTTGTCGCTTCCTAAACATGCTTTAGGACTGCAAATCTTCAATATGTTAATGAAACGTTATTTTATTCAACTTTCCTATAACGGAACAGCTTACCACGGTTGGCAAGTTCAGTTGAATACCCTTTCAACCATTCAGCAGGTAATTAACGAAATGCTTTCGAAACTATTAAATGAAGGTGTAACTGTTATGGGTTGCGGACGAACAGATACAGGCGTTCATGCAACAGATTACTATGCACATTTTGATACTTCGGTAGATTTGTTGGCCGATAAAGCAAAATGGATTTTTAAATTTAATCATGCTTTGCCAGCAGATATTGCAATTCACGATATATTAAAAGTGAAAGAAAATGCCAATGCACGTTTTGATGCAGTTGCAAGAACCTATCAATACATCATCAATAAAAAGAAAGATCCTTTTCGTATTGCCAGTTCTTGTTTTATTTATGGCGATTTAAATGTGGCTGAAATGAACAAAGCTTCAAAAGTATTATTTGATTATGCTGACTTTTCTGCATTTGCAAAAAGTAATACACAAACAGGTTCTAATATCTGTAAGCTATATAAAGCGGAGTGGAGGGAAGAAAATGATTTGTTGATTTTTACTATTTCTGCAGATAGATTTTTAAGAAATATGGTGAGAGCAATTGTTGGGACCATGCTGGAGATTGGAAAAGGAAAAACTACGATTGAAGAGTTGCGAGAAATTATTGACAGTAAAAACCGTTCCAATGCAGGTTTGTCGGCTCATGCATGCGGACTGTATTTAATAAAAGTAGACTACCCAACAGATTATTTTAAACAGATTGAATGAGTGTAGAAAAGAAAAAAACAGTTATTGGTAAAGCAGTTGATGTTGCCATTCTGAAACGAATATTTGTCTATGTAAAACCCTACAAGAAAAATTTCGTGCTGGCAGTTTGTACAACTATTTTTCTTGCTTTCCTTTCGCCTGTTCGACCGATATTGATTCAATACACTTTAGATCGATTTGTTTTTGATTCACCGCAAATTACTGATGACCAAGCATTTGATGTTCATTCTTTCATTGATAAATTTATTCCAATTGGCGATAGTTCAAATATGGCTATGTTGCTTTTTATGACCATGGTTTTGGTTGTGTTGCTTACGTCTGAAGCTTTTTTTCAATTTGTTGATTCTTACTTAACAAATAGTTTAGGACAAAAAGTAATCAAAGATATTCGTGTTCAACTCTATAAACACATTCTTAATTTACGATTAAAATATTATGATAACAATCCGATTGGAATGATGGTAACACGTGCTGTATCGGATATAGAAGTGATTGCTGATATATTTTCAAATGGATTGATTGTTATTATTGGTGATATTTTAAAAATTATTGTGATTGTAATTGTGATGTTCTTTATCAACTTTAAACTTACTTTAATTGCTTTAACAACCATTCCACTTTTATTGATAGCTACTTATATTTTTAAAAAATCCGTTCAAAGATCATTTCAAGATGTAAGAACACAAGTTGCGCGCTTAAACACATTTGTTCAGGAACACATTACTGGAATGAATATCATTCAGATTTTTAATCGTGAAAAAGCAGAGTATAAAAAGTTTGATGATATAAATGCAAAACATAGAAATGCAAATATTGATTCAGTTATGGCGTATTCTATTTTCTTTCCTGTTGTGGAAATTTTATCATCCTTAGCACTAGCATTAGTTGTTTGGTGGGGAGGGAAAGGTGTTTTGCAAGGCGAAGCAAGTGTTGGACAATTGGTTTCATTCATTATGTTTTTGAACATGATGTTTCGTCCCATCCGTCAGTTAGCGGATCGTTTTAATACTTTACAAATGGGAATGGTTTCTTCCGAACGAGTTTTGAAAGTTTTGGATACTGTTGAGATTATAGAAAACAAAGGAACAAAAGAAGCAAACGGAATAGAAGGGGATGTGGAGTTTAAAGATGTTTGGTTTGCATATAACGAAGAAGACTGGATTATAAAAAATGTTTCATTTTCTGTAAAGCAGGGAGAAACAATTGCATTGGTAGGTGCTACAGGAGCAGGGAAATCCTCCATCATTAATTTGTTGAACCGTTTTTACGAGTACAATAAAGGAAGCATTGCAATTGACGGAATAGATGTTAGAGATTATGAATTAATTTCTCTGAGAAAGAACATTGCTGTAGTTTTGCAGGATGTCTTTTTGTTTTCGGATACCATTGCAAATAATATTTCATTGAATAATCCGGAGATAACCCGCGAACAAATTGTTGAAGCTTCAAAAATGGTGGGAGCGCATGAATTCATCAGCAAGCTCCCGGATGCTTATGATTACAATGTAATGGAGCGGGGCGGGATGCTTTCGGTTGGGCAACGACAATTGATTTCCTTCATCAGAGCGTACGTGTACAATCCTAAAATATTGATTTTGGATGAAGCAACATCTTCCATTGATACCGAATCAGAAAAGTTGATTCAAAATGCAATTGATATTCTAACAAAAGGAAGAACATCAATTGTGATTGCTCACCGATTAGCAACTATTCAAAAAGCAGATAAAATTATTGTGATGGACAAAGGAGAAATTATTGAAATGGGAAATCATCAGGAACTGCTAAGGAAAAACGGACAGTACAAACGCTTGTTTGAATTGCAGTTTAAGGAGGAAGGAGTGGATTAAGTTACACAGATTTCAAAACACTCAACTTCTCCTTCAAATAAGCTCCAGTATAAGAACCTTTGCATTTTATTAAACCTTCTGGAACACCTTCAAAAACAATTGTTCCACCATCTGTTCCACCTTCCGGACCTAAATCAATAACCCAGTCGGCACATTTTATTATTTCTGCGTTGTGTTCAATTATAATAAGTGAATGTCCTTGTTTAATCAATGCATTGAAAGCATATAATAATTTGGAAATATCATGGAAATGCAATCCTGTTGTTGGCTCATCAAAAATAAATAGAGTGGGAGTGTTGCTGTTTTGTCCTATTCCAAGAAAGGATGCTAATTTTATTCGTTGTGCTTCTCCACCGCTGAGCGTGCTGGACGGTTGTCCAAGGTGGACGTAACCCAAACCAACATCCGAAAGCGGTTGTAGCTTTTGCACAATCTTTTTTTCTGTATTCGTTGGTCGTTGTGGTAAACTGAAAAAATCAATTGCATCATCAACGGTCATATTTAAAATGTCAGAAATGTTTTTATCCTGGTAAGTGATTTCAAGAATATCTTGTTTGAAACGTTTTCCGTTGCAGGATTCGCAAACCAGATGAATGTCCGCCATGAACTGCATCTCTACCGTTACTTCGCCTTCTCCTTCACACACTTCACATCTTCCTCCATCCACGTTGAATGAAAAGTGAGAAGGTTTGTATCCTCTGTTTTTTGCTAATTGTTGGTCGGCAAACAATGCACGTATTTCATCGTATGCTTTTACATAGGTCACAGGATTGGAGCGTGATGATTTACCAATTGGATTTTGGTCAATCATTTCAACAGCTGCAATACTTTTGTAATCTCCGTTTAATTTTTCAAATGTTCCAGTAGCTTCACCAAATCCTCCGTGAATTTTTTTCAAGGCAGGATATAATACGCGTTTTACTAAAGATGTTTTTCCGGAACCGCTCACACCCGTCACAACACACATTACATTCAAAGGAAATTTTACATTTACTCCTTTTAAATTATTTTCGCGCACACCCGTAAGCTCGATTGATTGGTTCCAATTTCTTCTGGACGAAGGAACAGGAATGCTTTCTTTACCAGTTAAGTACAATGCGGTTAAACTTCTTTCTTCCGTTGCCAAGTCTTTATGTGTTCCTTGGAAAACTAATTCGCCACCATGTGTGCCGGCAAGCGGACCAATGTCAATCAGTTGATCGGCTGCACGCATAATTTCTTCATCGTGTTCAACTACGATAACCGTATTGCCAATATCTCGTAAAGAATTCAATACTTTAATTAAGCGTTCGGTATCGCGGGAGTGTAAACCAATACTGGGCTCATCTAAAATATACATAGAACCGACCAAACTGCTTCCTAAGGATGTTGCTAAGTTGATACGTTGCGATTCTCCACCCGACAAACTATTCGATAAACGGTTGAGCGTTAAATAACCTAATCCAACATCATCTAAAAACTGCAAACGATTTTTTATTTCTACTAAAATTCTTTTTGCAACTTCTGTTTCGTAAGTCGTTAATTTTATTTTCGAAAAGAATTCCAATGAATCTTTGATGGGCATCAACACAACATCGTTAATGGAATGCTCTGCTACTTTTACATACGTTGCATCCTTGCGGAGACGGGTGCCTTGGCAATCTGGACAAACGGTTTTTCCTCTGTAACGAGAAAGCATAACACGGTATTGAATTTTGTAGGCTTGTGCTTCTAGGTGTTTAAAGAAATCGTTTAACCCTTGAAAATATTTATTTCCCGTCCAAAGTAATTTTTTTTCTTTCGGAGTTAAATCATAAAAAGAACGGTGAATAGGAAAATCGAATTTGTGAGAGCTGTTTACCAAAACATTTTTCCATTCGCTCATTTTATCGCCTTTCCAACAAACTATTGCATCTTCAAATACAGATAGATTTTTATTTGGAATAACTAAATCTTCATCAATGCCAATAACACTTCCGAATCCTTCGCATAATTTACAAGCACCAATCGGGTTGTTGAAGCTAAAAAAATTGGTAGTTGGTTCTTCAAACGTTAATCCATCTAATTCAAATTTGTTTGAGAAAGACCTCTCCGACCTCACCCCGGCCCTCTCCGAAGGAGAGGGAGTTAGCTTCGATTCCAGATTCTTCTTTGATTTTTTGGCTTTAGCTTCGTTAGGTGAAGGATTTGTAGTTTCGATTTTAGACTCTTCACCCATTACTTCTATGGAGCAATTGCCCGCTCCTTCATAAAAGGCAGTCTGCACCGAATCGGAAATACGATTTTCATTGTCTTCATCATCCGGGCGAACCGTTAAACGATCTACTACAATATAAATTTGCTCTTTTTCCGAAAATTTGGAAGCAACAAAGTCTTCAATTTTAGAAACTATTCCGTTTTGCTGGATTCGTGTAAAACCTTGTTGAGCCAAAAGCTCTAATTGTTTCTTGAATGTTTTATCCGTTTGTTTTGTTATTGGAGAAAGCACCAGAATCTTTGTTTCAGGAGCTAATGAATTGATGTACTTAGAAACATCATCAACAGTATCACGTTTTACCTGATTTCCGGAAACGGGCGACATTGTTCTTCCAATACGAGCATATAATAGTTTCAGATAGTCATAAATTTCGGTAGAAGTCCCAACAGTAGAGCGTGGATTTCTGGAATTTACTTTTTGCTCGATTGCAATTGCAGGAGAAATACCTTTTATGTAATCTACTTCAGGTTTATCAATCCGACCTAAGAACTGTCGCGCATAAGATGAAAGACTTTCTACATACCGTCTTTGGCCTTCCGCATAAAGTGTATCGAATGCCAATGAAGATTTCCCCGAACCTGAGAGTCCTGTGATTACAATAAGTTTATTTCGTGGAATCGCAACATCAATATTCTTTAGATTGTGCACGCGGGCTCCTTTGATAAGGATATATTCTTTCGAATTTAGGTCTTCTATGTTTTTAGGCTTCGCCATTTCCATTCAGCTTGTTTTTTGCAATTCACAGGCAAAAAAGCAGTTTTTCTATTTATGCAAAGATAATAAATTAATTACTGGGTTTTGTTGGTGTAGAGCGTTTTGGTGGGAAAATACCCGCTTATTTTTTACCAATGACTTTTTGGGAAGTCCTGAATACGAAATTCATTCCGCTCATTTTTTTTGCATCTTTTAAATAAGCAAAGAAACCAACCTTATTGGGGGTATTTGAATCCACTTTGTCTAAATAATAAGCTGGCAGTCCCGGAAATGCATGATGCAGCTCATGAAGGTTAAAGTTTAAGAAAAATACTTTTGCGATCATTCTGTAGATATTTAAACTTCTGGTATAAATGATCTGGTCTTTGTAACGCAATGGTCTTACAATCTCTTGATTTGCAATTGGAATTTCAATGTGGGAATGTTGACTCAAAATAAATAAATCCGAAATAATTAAACTTGTGAGATAAGCAATTAACAAATGTTTCAGGATCCAACTACCAAAAAAATAAAATACAACTGTATAAATAATTAGCTGAATAACAATGTTGATTATTATTGAAGATAATTCATTTTTTGAAACATGTCTTTTTAATTTCGACAGATTCCAGTAATTTCCTATCCGATAACCAATAGTGAATAATGGGATCCAGAAGAGCCAAGAGAAGTTCACCAAAAACTTTGTAAGTGCTCCAAAATTCGGATTCACTGTTCCTTCTGTCGTTGGATCTTTGTCGCGGTAGCCTGTCCATTTATGATGCAGGTTGTGAATTTCCACCCAGCTGGCGAAGGGAATGAAAGATAGAAATGCGAAAACATTTCCAAACAATTTGTTTAGCAGTTTGTTTTTAAAATAGCTGCTGTGGCCTGCCTCGTGCAGCAACACAAAGCACTGGAAAAAGAAAAGTCCTAAAAGAAACTGGCCAATAAAAAACAGATACGTTTCTTGATAAGAAAGATATACGCCCGAGAATGCCAACATACAAGGAAACAACAGATAAATGAATCCTTTTAAGTTGCTTGACCGGTATTCGTTTATTTTTACTTCAGCATCAAACAACATTGGTCTTGTGTATTTCATTATACTTTTTCACGTAGATAGATCTTACAAATTCTTTATTAGTTACTAAGTCCTCCAGTTTCCAATTCTGTGTATCGATCACAGGAAGCATTTCAATTTGTATAGTTCCTCTTTTGAAGTATTGATATTTATCCAATGGATTGGATTCTTCCGGTATGTATATGAACATTGGAATGATGTTTTGTTTGCAAAGTGTTGCCATGTGAAAGATTCCTTTATTGAAACTGCCAATGCCATTTATCCAGTCGTGTGAGCCTTCCGGAGCTCCTGCAATGTTTAAATTTTCTTTTATTATTCTCTCTTCCAGTTTGTGAAAGAATTTCATTCTTCTTTCAAGGTGTTTTTTTTGTGGGATATAAATAACGCCAATACTTAATGC
>CAYWAV010000001.1:164992-174810 GCA_964456225.1 uncultured Chitinophaga sp.
ACGCAGATATTGTAAAAGGAATAAATTTGATTGTTCTTTCTGAAAGCAGAAAGTACATGTTGGTATAACCCAAAGCTGAAAGGGCAAAAAGATCAAGATAAGAGTTGTGATTGAAGGTGATTAAGGACTTGCCTTCCTTTATAGGGTTTTCTTTTGGGACAACCAATTTCACTCCTGCAATGAATAAGATTAATTTTGATGATGTAGCAAAAAAATATTTCCTGTTGAAATTTATCAGATAACCGAAAGAAATAATTCTTAAAAACAAGCCAATGCATCCTGTAATGGTTAGTATTACAAGAATCAAGATCCGTTTTAGTAATGTTTTTATTGAAAACGACATACAACAGTTTGCATTGAAAGGTTTGTTTTCTTTTGAAACAATAAAAAAGGACTCAATAAAAATTGCCCTAAGAAATAAGGAAAAATAATTTTATCAAGATTTAATTTCTTTCCGATCATTTTGAAATAAGCTCCTGTGAAAATATAAAAATAAGGAGGAAAAGCACCATAGGGTAAATACTTTTCAACTATTACTCCGTGTTTCTCCAGCATGTTGATAAACGATTTTTTATCGTACAGCGCAGTATGTTGCGGAGCCTGTACTCCCGGCCATTTGTTTTTATATAGTTTGAAAGTAAGAGAATCCAAGCGCGGAACTTCAATAATTAATTTTCCTCCGGGCTTCAATACTTTTTTTGCCATTTCCAGTGATCTGTTTGGATCGTAATCGTGTTCAAAGAAGTGCCACATCGTTACCACGTCAAATTTTTGTTCTGGAATTGCCTGTTCGTAAAACAAACCTTGATAAAAATTGATCTTATCGAAATCGGGATAAGACAGGTCTTCTTTGAAATCAACCCCGCTTATTTTACAATCATATTTTTTTCTTAAATGCAATAAGAATGTTCCAACGGCACATCCAACATCCAAGACCTCGGTTTGTGCATTTAAGGGAACATATTTCCCGACAATTTTATCTTTCTCTCTGTCGTGTTTACTCATAGTATATTCGTACAGAGGCGTAAGCATTCCCCAATCCTTTTTCTTACGATGAGCAATGTATTCGGAGTCGTAGAACTCTTTAATTCCTTGAATGTTTATACGGGGATTTTGGTAGACTAGGTCACAGTTCGAGCATTTTACGTATAAAAAATTACCTTCTTTACCGGTCAGATCATCTTCGCCTATTAAAAACTTTTCACAGTCATCACTTCCACAGATATAGCAATTCACTTTTTCAAATGAGAACCTTTCAGGGTTTTTTAAATTCTTTATTTCTTCGAGCGGATTAAATTTCATGTATCAGACTTATTAAACGTGAGAATAAATATAGCAGTAAGAAAATATAAGGAAAGTATTTCCTATTGATAACAACAGTTGCAAAAGAAGCAACAGCAAGTAAAATGAACAGGACCAAATGTTTGATAGGTAAATTTTCCAGCAACAAGGCAAATGCGGCAATGGTAAGCAAACAGGCATAAGGCTTTGATATCGGAAAGTCTTTATCGTCCATAATCTCATATACCATAAATGCCAGGAACAAGGAAATAGCCACTATGCTGAATTGTCCGTGCAGCGCAATGAAAATTAATGGATATTTTAATAAAGGAAGGAAATGTTTGAACTTCCATGTTTTATAGAGTATTAAATAAAGCAAATGATTCCCAATCAAAAAGATTAAAGCCAGATTGGCTAAATTTGCTTCATAGAAAAATAGCAGTGAAATAAATATTGCTGATATTCCTATTAGAAAGAATAGAAGTGTTTTTGTATGCTTTTCTTCTGTATAAGATTTGTTTGGTTTGTCTTTGTCAGCATCCGCATTCAGCAGATCATCATAAAGTCTGGTGATTAGTAAAAAGAATAACAAAAAGAAGTACATATATGCATCCGTTTTATTTAAACTGATTTGGTGTTTTGAAAACAGAAGCAGGAAGAGTGCTAATGCTCCCCAAACGAAAATGTTAAATCGCTCTTTCAGATATGTTATAAAACTATTCATTGCAAAAAGTTATTTCTCCTGAGTCGGCATTTAAATATATTAAATCTCCATCCTTAATTTTTATTGTAGCATTTTCTACACCTACAATTGCAGGAATACCAAATTCTCTGGATACAATGGCGCCATGAGAAAGCATGCCGCCTCTCTCCACAATAAGTCCGCTAATTAATGGGAACACAAGTACCCAGCCCGGATCGGTTTGCCGTGTTACCAAGATGTCTCCTTTTTCCAGCTTGTTTGCTTCTAAGACAGAGCTCAACACTTTAGCCCGTCCTTTAATTTTACCACCGCATGCCGATAATCCTTTTATAAGATTTGAATCTTTAGAGTTTGTAGAAATTTTTGTAATAACATTTTCAGGAAGCGGATATTCCCCGATATGACTTATAAAATCATCGGGATAAATTAAGTTTTTGTTTTTTGAAAATTCTTCTTTGTTTACAAGGATTCTTTCTTTCACATTTCCGGAAAGCATATCGGAGGAACTGAAAATTTCTGCGATTTCCTGATATCGTAAATAGAAAATATCGTTGGGGTCATCAATGATATTTCTTTTGTGAAATTCCTGCCCAGTTCTTTCTATCACTTGTTTGAATTTGAAATAAAGCAATGCTTGTTTTAAACGTACCCTTTCCCTTGCAGAAACCCCTTTGGATGCGAGATTCACAAGTTTTGTTAAAACAAACAGCTGCACTAAAGCTTTATGGAATAGCAATCCATTCTTCTTCAGTATTCTTTTTTTGAACTCTCGGATTGCCAGATTTCTTTCTTTATATTTTAATGCGATCAACTTTTTAGGATCACTTTCCGGAAGCAGATCGTATTGTTGTAAGAGTTCAATGAACTTTTCAGGTTCTTCACAATATGTTTTAGAAGTCAGCATTAACTCACCAGAACATCTGTAACCCCAGTTTTCAATATAATATTCAATTCTCTTTTTGCAATTTTCATGAACACTTGTCTGCTTCAGCCACTCATAGAATTCAATTGGTGTTGAGTTTTTGAATTTCTGATAAGCGATCGCATCTTGCTTTAAAGCAATTCTGATCTGATAAATTAAAATGATAGGAGTGCTGCTGATCAAGCCTGGAATAGCTTGTATCAGCTTGTTATGCATTCCTTCTGCATTCGAATCGTAGAATTTAGAACAAAACTTTCCCAGCACTCCGTGATACAACATTGCGAAAAAGTCGGCCAATGATGCCTTGTACCAACTGTGCATTCTGATCTCAATGAATGAATGGAAACAATCGCGCAATTCATTGAACGTGATCGCTGAATTTACTTTTGAACTGTATTGTTCAGCTGTAGTCTCAAATTCTACAACTGTTGTGTTTAATTTAGAATTGAATTTAAGAACTTCTGTTAAAAATTTGAATCGGCTTCCTTTTTCATCAGGCTTTTCTTTTTTCTTTTCTGCAGAGTAACCAACAAAATTATTAAAGGATTTGAGAAGCATCTCTGAAAAGGGAGAAGCAGAAATGACCTCATGAATGCTTGTCATGTTGTAATACATCTTGCATCCCCAAACGCCTATCACATTGGAGTAGGAGCTTTCCATTTCTTTTATTCTATCTTTTGGAATGGAAAACAATATTGATAAATTTTTGAAATAGTGATAATAGGATTCACGCGCTATTGAATATAACAGAGGTGAAATAGCATCAGGATAGTTCTCATTTACATTGGTATTCGACCAATAAACAGATTTGCTTTTTGAGCTAGTTGTAATGGGTCGGGCTTGCACTATCTGAAGTTTTCCATTTTTAATTACCCATTCAATATCCAATGGAAAACCATAAAAAAGTTCCAATGCTTCTGCTGATTTTTGTAATTGCGTAAACTGAAAAGGCAAATTGTTGTTTGTCGGCTTGTTTATTCGTGAATAAACAAAACTATGGGGATTGACTTCACCGGAAACAAGTTTTTCTCCATGTCCTGCAACATATTCCAAAAGCATTTCATTCTCATTGCTTGGATTTCTGGTAAAGAGAACACCGGCATGATCTGGTTCAATTAATTCCTGGATCACAACTCCCATTCCTTTTAATGTTTTACCGGATTTTTGTTCATAGACCTTTACATTTTCTTTTTCGTAGGACGACCAGCATTTTTGAATGTGCTGAGCGATATCATCGATATCAGATGTAGATATGAATGAACTAAGTTGTCCGGCAAACGATGTTTCTGCAGAATCTTCACCAATAGCCGAACTGCGGACCATGTACTTATTTGCTCCGATCGCTTTTAGGGATTCAGATAGTTCATGTAGTAAAGTATTGTTTATTGCTGTATTGGTTTTGAAAAAATCTTCAAAAGCATTCAGGTGTATTACAAAGCCATCGGGAATAGGGAAGTTGGCTCTTTTCATTTTTGACAAATGAAAAGCTTTCGCTCCGGAATTACTTTCAATGAGTAATGTATTTAATGAGGATATGTACATTAAAAGCTTTTTTTAATTTTTAGTGCAACCAATACTTTAGCAACTGAAATATGGATCAATATGTTAAATACAAAGAGGAGGGAAGCATTCTTCAGATCAGCATATCCCAATAAATAATAAGTCAATGCCACTCCAAATGCAGAATCAATTTTATCAAAGGTGGCGAATAATAATTTGTGTTGGTCATGCTGTCCGCCCGGTGCTATCCCGAATCTTCTTTTTAAATAAGAGTTTGGTAATTCCGATAACAAATAAGCTATTCCTAAAGCAAGTCCTAGAAGAATTGGTTCATGTACTGATAAATTAAATGTCAGATCCAACATTGCTAATATGAGTGCATTTACAACAGGTAAAAATAAAAAACCTCTGATCGTTTTGTTTGCTCCGAATCCTTTTTGCCAAATGGGAATTGCCAATTGGCTAAAATATCCACGCTTGACAATGACCATATGGAGGCTGTTTGCCATTACAAGTGGAAAAAGTACAATCAGAATATGTAATAAAAAATTAGTCATGTTCGTTCAACAGTTCTAGCATTCTAAATGTAACGTTTAATATTCGTTTTGAAAAATCATATTTTATTAAAATGCCCGACACTTCATAAAATGATACTCTGCTTGCAATGTATACTTTCAAGCTGTATCTGTATGCTTTTATCCATTCTTCCCAGGTTCCTTCATTGTTTAATTTGAAGTGATATTGCAAATAGAAAAACAGATCTTCTTTTTTTAGATCCAGAGGAAGTACAAAGCTTAAGAACTCAACAATATCTCTGTGAGGGTAATCAATAACAGCCAATTCCCAATCATAAATTAAAGGATCACCATTTTTTTGTACAGCAATATTTCTAGGATTAAAATCATTGTGAATGATTGTCTTCTTAAGGCTTATGGATTTTGCTTCTTCCTCAAAACAGTCAATATCCTTCAACAGTATTTTTAGCTGAGAGATGTTATTATTAACATCATTTTCTTTTATAATAATTGAAATGAGTTTTTTATATAATTCTTTTGGTTTCCATGGGAGAAATTCTCCGACATGAGTAAACTTAGTTATGTCAACACTCTGATGAAATCTTGAAATTGTTTCGATAGCTTTTAAAATATCAGTTCTTTGCCATTGCTCAGGACGATTTTCTGAATTCACGATCTTCATGGCTGAATAATCCATTAATTCTTGGATCAGCAGATAAATCTCTCTTTTTTGATTTATGTGTTTTCCATAAAATGCAGGCATGTATTCAAAATTGTTTTCATGTAAATAAGCATACATTTCCAACTCTTTTAGATGACAATTTTTGTATTCCAAATCATTTTTGTGCTCTTTTATTAAATCCGATAGCTGTGGATCAATGGATGCTGCTATCACGTGCAAGCCTTTAATTACTTCATCATCTAAAGCCTTTGATTTAATCAATAGTTGAATAGAATACTCTTCTTTGTTCTTTGTTTTATAGTTGACCTCAAATGGAACGAATCCGATTAGCTTTTTGCTTATCCGTTTGGTCACATTGGTTAAAATTCCATTCTCTAATAAATCTTCATTAATTAAATTTATTTTCTGAACTTCTTTTTCTTTAAAAAATCCATTCAAAGAAGAAAGTAAAAAGTTATGTGTTAACTCTGATCGCAACAACCATTTTACTGGTTTGTTCCTGCCAAGTTTTTCATGAGCCTTTGCAAACTCACCGCTCACGATGGCAGCAAAGGTTGATATTTCCAATCCGAGTGCAAATCCAGCTATTAATTTTGCAAAACGTTCTACCTTTCCTGCTCCCAAACATTTCATTATTTCTAATGCCTGAGATTGCTTGGGAAGATTTGTTCCACCGCCCACAGTTCCTACAACAAGGTTTGTTAAGTTTAACTGAAGCTTTAATCCTTCTTTTGTCTTTTCTAAATTCAGTATCCCGACTCCGGATTCATGAATGGAAGCGAGATCTTGTCCTGTCGCCACAAAGATGGACGCAATGGCATTTGCGACATTAATATTATAGCCCACCATTCCATCCAATGCTGCTAATTTTTTTGATGGAACAATACAATTGATCAATTTATCAGAGGTGGTCCTTAAAACTTCGTTGATCACTTTTTCAGAAAGGAAACAAATAGCTGTTACATTTATTCCTCTGCCGGAATTCATATTGTAATCCGAAACTTTTTTATCACAAGCCCCGTTTCCTTCGATCACAAAATCAAGTGGAACAATGTTTTTTTTGGTTTTTAATTTATCTATGATGAACAACATCGCATGCCAAGTACAAGTTGTTGTCATGTTCTGTCCCGATGCATCGCCTGTATTATAAATAAATTTTAGATGAACAACCTTTTCGAGCTGAATAATTTCAATGTTGTTTAGTTTCGCGTGATTAGAATAGTTGGTGGTGACTTTTTTTATGTCATCAAAAATGGTTGCAGCAAAGTTTTTAAAAACGAGTGCTTCGTTCTCTGTCTCAAATAAAAACATAGGTGCACGGGACATTTTCTGCCAGGCAATTTCAGCAGAAAATCCTCCGCTCAGACTCAATGCCCTTGCGCCTCTGTTCATGCTTGCTACCAATGCACCTTCCAGTGTTCCTGCAGCACAATAAACCAATTCTTGTTTGTTTGAATCGTTGAATAATAATGGTCCGACAATGCCCAAAGGAATTTCAGTAGTTCCTATAAAGGATTCAATGTTATTTTGAATATCTGTTAACTCGATCGCAGAGGAAGAAATTTTGTCTGTTTTTATTTCCAAGGACTCAAGTGCATCTAAACGCAATTGAGTCGATAGTTTTGTGACCAAGCCTCTTCCCGGTAAAATTCGTAGATCTTCCATGTGTGATTATTAACCGTTTATTTAATGATACAGTCTTTATAAACATCTATATATGTATTTGAAACATATAAGTTGTCGGTTGCTGTTTTATGCTTTAATAATTCTTTGTGTAATTCGGGTAAATGATAACAAGGTATTCCCGGATACAAATGATGTTCGTTGTGATAAGAAATGTTTTTTGGTGAAAGCAATGTGCGTGCAATAATTCCATGTTTCGTTGTGCGTGTTTTCATTGCTAGTGATTTACTCTCTATCCCCGAATGTTCTGCAACTCTCCTAAGGCGGTTGGTGACCTGAGTCCATGTAGCAAATGGGATGATCCAATATTTCAGTAACAGCATTCCTTTACCGAACAAAACAAAAGAAGTGATCACAACAGCGTAAAATAATATTCTTAAAAGATGATACCACATTGGTGTTTTTGCTTTATTTACTTTCATCTGTTTGCTCGACATCACTCTGAATGTTTCAAAAACTCCAAATCCGCTTAGTTGAACTGTGATTAATTTTATGAATTTGGATCTTATCATCGGATAATTCCAGTTCATATCTGTTTTAGCAACATAGTCTGGATCCTTGTCTGTATTCAGCCATTTGTGATGAGCAAGGTGTTTTATTTTATACGAACGCATACTTATAAATAATGGCCATGCGCAAAAGATTTCAGCGAGCCAATCATTCAGCTTGGTGTTTCTGGAGATCAAACCGTGAACGGCTTCGTGCATAATGAGTCCAAGTGCTAATAGTCTGGCACCGATAAAAATAGCAGCAACAATATAAAGCGGGTAGGAGAAGTAGCGTTCACAAAAATAGGCGCATAAAATTATCAGAAACCATTCTGTAACAATCGAAAAGATTCCTCTCAAATTATTTACTTCGTGGAACGATCTCAATTTTTCATCAGGAACTAAACCTAAAAGTTGGTTAGGGTCGTTGATATTCATGTGTTTTTATTTTTGTAAAAAATAATTTTCAGGATTAAACTTTTTAGTCTTTTTTATAAATGTAAAAGTGAAACCCGGCCATAATGTTACATTTTTTCCTTCTTTTGTCTGATACCAACTCTTACAGCCACCCGATTGCCAAACCGTTTTTTGCATTTTAGTTTGGAGCTCAGAATTATATGCTTGTTGTTTGGATCCTTTTACATCCAATGTTTCAAATTTTTCTTTTTGCATAAAATTAATAGCACTCATAATGTAATTCACTTGTGCTTCTATCATAATTATTCTGGAGCTGTGACCTAAACCGGTATTCGGTCCAACAATAAAGAAAAAATTAGGAAAACCTGAAACAGATGTTCCCAGAAATGCTTCAGCACCGTTCTTCCAGGATGTTTTAAGTGAAAGTCCATCCTTGCCTATAACAGCATATGGAATTGAATCTTCTGCAGCTTTAAAACCTGTCGCTAAAATAACGGCATCTAAGTTTTGTTGTGCTCCATCATTTGTTACAATACCATTCGTATTAAATTCTTTGATTCCCTCTGTGATCAATGTTACATTTTTTTTGATCAATGTTTTATAGTAGTCATTGGAAAGCAAGACTCTTTTACAGCCGATGGTATATGGAGGAATTATTTTTTTCTTCAGGTCTTCGTCCTTTACTATCGAAGTAATATTTTTTAGTGCTGATCTTTCAACAACCTTCATCATTTTTGGTTTGCTAACAAAGCCGATAGCTCTGAATTCATTTTCCCAATAATGCCAGCTTCGTAAGATTTTTTCAGAGAAAGAAATATTTTCAAACAGCCATTTTTCTATCGTACTAATCTTTCTTTCGGACTTAGGAAGAACCCAGGGAGCAGTACGTTGATATAAATAAAGTTTTTTTGTTTTCCCGGCAATTAAAGGAGTAAGTTGAACAGAACTGGCACCCGTTCCAATTATTGCTACTGTTTTATCAGTGAGATCAAACTGTTCGTCCCAGCGTGCAGTGTGGAATATTTTCCCTGAAAATTCTTTTATACCTTTTATGTCCGGATAAGCCGGCTGACTTAAACTTCCAGAGCAGGAATGGACCATGGAAGCATAAAAGGATCTTCCATCTTCACTGCTAACCTGCCATTTTTTAGAATCTTCATTCCATATAACAGACCCAACATTTACATTGAAGCGAAAATGCCCGGTTAATTCATATTTGGAGGCGCAATGTTCAATATAGTTAAGGATCTCCTTTTGCATCCCGAAAACTTTATCCCATTTATAAGGCTCAAATGAAAAGGAGTATAAGTGTGATCGCACATCGCAGGAAGCACCGGGATAGATATTGTCCAGCCAGGTTCCGCCCATATTGGTGTTTCGGTCCAGAATGATGAAGTTATGGATACCCGCTTGTTTCAAACGAATTCCCATACAAATACCAGCAAAACCTGCTCCTATAATAAGGTGATTGATATCATTTGTGCTTTCGTCCAATCTTTTAAAAATATCTTTTCAAGAATAGGCATTTTATCTCAATTTTACTTGCTTTTTTCTTTCCGATGTTGTATATTTGTTAAAGCAAAAACGAATTATTGAAATTATTTTCAAGTTCATGCAACATTTAAAT
>CAYWAV010000002.1:0-13604 GCA_964456225.1 uncultured Chitinophaga sp.
AAAAGCATTACATGATACTACTGCAAGAGTTAACTGAAGACGCTGCTAATACAGGCTTTACACTTTTTGAAAAACTGGGTCCGAAATTTTTTATCAGATTGGCAATCAATCTTGTTTCCGTATTTATTTTAATCCGTTTTATTTATTTTCCTGTCTATAAAAATCGTGAGAATTTTTTCACACTCTTTATTTTCAACCTGATTATATTCTTAATCACCTTTATTTTAAACAAATCGGATATGAGCATGGGTGCAGCATTTGGTTTATTTGCAGTATTTTCTATGTTGCGTTACAGAACAGAAGGCATCTCAACTAAAGACATGACTTATTTATTCCTAGTTATTGCTATGGGCTTAATAACTGCACTAAGCAAAGGAAACTGGATTGAAATTTCATTTATCAACTTGATCATAATCATTTTTACTTTTGCCCTAGAAACAACTGTTTTTATGAAAAAAGAAGTGTCTCAAAACATTCAATATGAAAACATTGAAATGATTAAACCGGAGCTGAGAGATGAATTACTGGCAGATTTAGAAAACAGAATGGGCATAAAAATAAATCGTATTACGATTGGGAAAATTGATTTTTTGAAAGACACAGCCATCATTAAAGTTTATTACAACGTAACGAAATAATATTTCATGAAAAAAATTGCACTTCTTTTCTTAATTTCTTTTGGATTCTTTTACGAATCGCATGCGCAAACAACGGATGACGCAACAAATGACGCAGGCCTGTGGTGTACTTTTAACGTAGAAAAAAATCTGAGCCAAAAATTCAGCTTATTCATCACACAAGAATATAGAGTTCGAGAAAATTTTTCTCAGCATAATTTATTCTATACCGACTTAGGCGCATCTTATAAAGCAGCAAATTTTATAAAAATCTCCTTGTCATATCGCTGCATCGAAAAATTTATAGAGGATGATGCAATCAGCTTTCGTCACCGTGCATCGTTAGATGTTCTTTTAAAGAAAAAAGCAGGTCCGCTTGGCTTCGCATTCCGCCAACGACTTCAATCCGAATACCGAAACCTTCATTCAAGTGAACTAGGAGCAATACCGGAATGGTATACCAGAAGTAAGCTTACCATTAAATATGATCTAGATAAACCGCTTACTCCTTATGTTGCATGTGAGTTGCGGTACCAAATCAACAATCCTCGCTCAGTTGAAACAAATAATTTATGGCATCGTGTTAGATACATTGTAGGCTTGGATTACAAGAAAAGCGACAGAAATACTTTTGGAGTTTATTATTTAATACAAAAAGAATGGAATGTATCTGTTCCACAAAATTTATATATTCTGGGTTTAGAATATACAATTACCCTATAAAAATATTTCGCTATTTATTTTTGAATTAAAGCCACGGCATAAGCGCAAACGCCTTCTTCCCTGCCTACGTAACCAAGTTTTTCATTGGTAGTTGCTTTGATACCGATATCATTCACCTCCACATTTAATATTGATGCCAGTGTTTTTTTCATTTCATCAATGTGGGGATTTATTTTAGGTTGCTCCAAAACTAAAGTACAGTCGATATTATTTATTGAATAACCTTCCTTTTTCAAAAGCTGGTTCACTCTATCCAACAACAATTTACTGTCTATTCCTTTAAATTCAGATGAGGTATCAGGGAAATGAAAACCTATATCACGCATCCCTGCTGCTCCTAAAAGCGCATCACAAATAGCATGAATCAATACATCGGCATCAGAATGACCAACGGCTCCTTTTGAATGAGGTAATTGAATCCCTCCTAACCAAAGATCTTTTCCTTCTTTTAGTTGATGAACATCAAATCCAAATCCTACTCTTACTTTCATGTTTTTGAATTCCCCTCTCCTTCTTCAAGGAGAGGGGCTAGGGGTGAGGTTATGAGGCTACTCCGTTTTTGCATCTGCTTTGTTTTGATCTTTGAATGCATCAAAATCAAATGTAAGTGTAAAGCGCAAAGTGTTTTCTAATGGATTACGTTGTTGAGTTGGAATCAAATAAGCAAAATCCAGTCCGAAGACATTGTATTTCACTCCAGCACCAATTGTAAAAAACTGACGATTTCCTTTTGTTGGATGCTCATAAAAATATCCAGCACGAATAGCAAATAAATGATTGTACCAATACTCCAAACCTAATGAATAATTAAGCTCTCTTAATTCTTCTTTCCCTCCTCCTGGTGCATCACTAAAAGAACCAAACATTCCTTCCGCAACACCACGATTAGGGTCTTTACCTGCTTCAATAATTGGATTCCCATCTGCATCAACTGCAATTTCACCTGTTGTTTGACCAGTTAAAGGATCAACTTCATATTTATATGTAGGAGGTGTAGGAACTAATAATTTATTGATATCTGCTAAAACAGAAATAGAATTGTAGTCATCTAAATTCACATTTAATGAACCACCAAAACGTAAATTAATTGGAATAAAATCATCACTGTTTTTATCTCCTCTATCGGAGTAGGACATTTTATTTCCAATGTTAGAAATATTTAAACCGACAGCAACTATTGCTTTTTTATCAGCTAATTTTACTTTCTCTTTTTTGTACAATGCTGAAAGATCCACACCAACAGCACGACCTGCATGAGTTTGAGAACTTTGAACTAATGCATTACCGGTTAAATTTGAATTAATATATCTCACAGCCAAACCAACTGCGAAATTATCTGCCAACTTTGTACCGTAAGCAACATCAAGCGAGAATTCATTCGGACGAAATTGTCCGATTGTTTGTCCGTTAGCATCAGTAAAAGTAATATCACCTAAAGAGAAATAACGAAGAGAACCAGCAATTGTTCCTTTTTTCTTCATCTTATAAAATCCAGTAATGTATGCTAAATTTATATCTGGCACCAATGCTCTTAACCAAGGAGTATAAGAAACGCCAAATCCCATTTTCTTTTGAGTAAAGCCGAGCTTAGATGCATTCCAGTGAATTGCATTTACATCGTTAAGCGATGCAACACCCGCATCTCCCATTCCACCTGCTCTTGAATCGGGCGTGATTAATAAAAAGGGAACTGCAGTTGTAATGGTATTTAATTGTAAGGCATCTTTACCTATCTGCGCTTTTGTGCTTGTTCCAACAATAATAGCGGTAGCAAATAAGAATATTTTTTTGCCGTATGCTCTAGTATCTATCATTCTATTTTTATTTAGGATTGCTAATGTACTAATTAATTTAAAATAACAAGCTTTTCAAATTTTTCGGCTACAGCCCCTTCGCTTGTCTTCACTTTGATTCTATATATATAAACCCCTTTTCCAATTCGATCACCAAAATCATCACGACCATCCCAATCAATTGGATCGGAACGGAAACCTTCTGTATTTACAAACTGATCAATGCTTTTTACCAGCTTTCCGGATACTGTAAAAATCTGAACGGATACATCCAACACTTGACAACATTGATTTTGCTCAAAATAAAATTGCGTTTTTGTAGTAAACGGATTCGGATAGTTCAGTACATGCCTCAATGCTAATTCGGCAGAACGGGCAACTACAAATTCGGTATACGATTGGCTGGAATTGTTGTAAACATCCCACACTTTTAAACTCAAGGTGTGTTTCCCTTCAGCCAATTCTGAAAAAGGATAACGAATGGTTCCGCTTTTATAACTATTTAAGTCCGCTTGATAATAATCGTTCAACACAACGGAACTTTCTGTGCTCCCATCAAGCACTGCTGCGATATCATGACCAATTCCATTTCCAACAGTATTTACGCCATTATCGTCTCTAAGGATTGCAAACAAATCAGGTGTTTCATCTGTTAGTCCACCAAAAACAAATTTTGAATCGTTCAAAAATAAGTCTACTGTGGGCCCAGCATTATCCAAAGCGGCTGAATCGTTTGAGCCACCAATAATTACTTTTTCGTAATAACCATTTGCATCTTCTGTTCCGTTTTCTGCATAATAACTTATTCTGCCTATTCCATAAGCATAAGCAATATCTTTAGGAACAACGAATGAGAATTTGAAGGCTCCATTTGTTACACTTGCTTTTCCTTTATACAAAATGTTCTTTTGAATTCCGAATGTAAAGGGTGGACTCGCACCCGGACCATCATTTGAAAGTGTAGTAATGTTCTGGGATTTATCAAACACTGTTGGGTAAATGACACCATTGTATGAATTTAAAACTGTACCGCTAGTGCTTCTTACAAATCCACTGATAGTCACCAAGGAAAGTGCTTTTAATGTATCGGAACTTGAAACAGAAACAGGAACGAAATTAACGGTATCCGTTGAAACATTATGTTTAGGATATGCAAGTGTTAATGCAGGATCGCCAAGCAGAGTGAAATTTCGGCTGTTTACTGAATTACCTCCAGGTTCGTTTTTGATGTAAGCAAATAAATCACCTAAACGGGGCATTTTACCTCCGATTGGAACAAACGCCTGCTCGTAAAAATCTCTATTCAAATAAAAATTTCCGGATGCAAAAACCAAACGAACCGTAGTAAATAAGGCAATTCCTCCACCTTGAGCATTTATTAGAACATACTCTCCAGCTGATGTGCGTTCAGGATCATCAAATCTACTAAACTCACATGTTGCGGTAAAAAGTAGAGGAAGATTATTGTAATTTTTCCAGTTATTAATTTGCGATACTTCGATAACACGTTCATGCGCCAAACCAACTTCACCACCATGACCTGTATAATTCATAATCAAACAG
The DNA here is from genome assembly GCA_964456225.1 of uncultured Chitinophaga sp. GTDB lineage: Bacteria > Bacteroidota > Bacteroidia > 2-12-FULL-35-15 > 2-12-FULL-35-15 > 2-12-FULL-35-15. The sequence goes on from CAYWAV010000002.1 coordinate 4,697, forward strand.
CCTTTTTCAATTCTTTTATCAATTGCATCTGCAACTGCCGGATAACGGTTTCCTCCCGGTGTAGATTCTTGCGGATAAGCATCTAAATAAATTTTGTCGACATTAAAATCGTTGGCAGCTGTATCCACCATGGTTGCCAATTTATTTGCATCCGATTGATGTAAACCACCATCTTCATCATCACCAATAAAACAAACGGTATTTCTCCAATCGCCAAATGGTGAATTAGATGATAAGTTAGAACAGCCATTATTAGTTGTGTTTGGAGAAAACCCTGTTTTGTTATAATTGATTATTTTATTTAAAACAACATTTGACTCTGCAATATTTTTCACCGGAAAACGGCCAATCCCGATATCAATAGCATCGCTTGCTCCTGACCAGATACCTTCCGAATCATCTAGCAAGCCATAAAAGTCATCCGACACATACGATTGAGTTAAAACGGTGGAATTGTCCGATTGATATGTAGGAATATAGTTTGTGTTGCTGCCAAATCTTTTTTTGTTGTCGTAAGAACCATCTCCATACAGCAATAAATACTGAGGTAATTCTGCTGTTACAGCTGCTCTGTCATAAAACATTTTAACAAAATCTCTTAGTGCGCAAATGTCTTGTGCTCCTGAGGAAAATTCATTATAAATCTGTTGAGGTGTAACAACGATTGTAGAAAGTGTATCCAAATTTTCGTGAAAAGCAGCTAACTGAAGCGCATCAGAAAAAAAATCAGGATGAGAAATAATGATATAATCTTTATCGGAAAGAGCATGCAAATTTTGATTGACAACTTTTCCAGAAACTTTAGGAGTAAAATAACTTAACCCATTGTGAGCAACAAATTGCTTTAAAGTATCGGATGGAAGAGTAAATTGATAGTTTGAACCAATTGGAGTTGTAGTTTGAGCAAACACATTTGTTGGTTCAGTGATGTCCCAAATCTGAATCGACAGTGCACTTGAAACGGCATACTGAGCAATGTTTCCGAAGCCCAGGGATTGTGCATCTCTAAAAGCCATTTGATCACCCGACATGGTTAACTGTCGTCTGGCATTCACTGTAATGTAATCCAGCCAAGCCACAGCGCCTGAAGTTAATTTAGTAACATTTACAACCATGCTAGCATTGTTGGGATTAAAAGAATAGCACCCTGTTCCAATAATTGCATAATCATTATAAGCATCCCCGGGTGTGGATCCAATTAAAATGTTAGTACTTCCTGTTTGACTAGTTACTGAATAATTTGCAGAACCTGATAAAGATCGGGATGCAATACTGGCAGCAATACTGGCTGGAGCCGACATGTCAATATTCGGGAAGTTAAAAGCAAAATTATAGGTTGCTATGTTGTCAAAAAATTCACCATACCATCGTTTGCCCGACTTAATAAAGTTTGTATTATCACTTTCGTGAAACCCATAATCATCAAATGTGTTTACCGTATTTGTAACCGCAGCAATAGAAGAAGCTTGAGATTGAATACGTTTTCCAGCACCTAAATCAACCGTGATAAAATAATATGCTGAATCAGAATAGAGATTTAGTTGGTGTGAAAATTTTGGACAAGCACTTGCATTATACGACCACGTTTGCGGTCCTTTTCCATAAAATAAAACATAATCACCAGCATCAAAAATTCCATCACCCTCCCCTTGAACAAAAATGGCGTTTTCAACCAAATCATCTTTGCGGGCAACCGAATTTAATTCAGGAAGCATTCCTCCGCCATTTCCATAAACACGAATATCTTGAGGATTTAAAGTAGTTACATCTATCCCCAAGCTTTGAAAAAAGGAATAGGAAAGTTTATAAACGCCATCTTGTGTTAAGCCTATCTTATACCAATCGCCATTCTGCAGCACAGAGTTAGCAGCATACGTATGAACAGCACGGGAAGAAGCTTTGGCAGGATTAGAATAAGGAATAACAGAAAGATCAAAACCAACTACTTTTTCAAATTTTCCAGTACTTGCGTTCTTACGGATAGGGATAAACGAAACAGTACCGTATTTTTGCTTTTTTGCTATGGAAACAACTGATTTTACTATAATTTGGCTTGAAATAAGTGTCGGATTTTTGATAATGGCTACTTCGGCTTCAGAAAGGGCTTCATAAACAGGGTTAATAAGTGTTGTTTCAAAGCTGATATCATTGTTTGCAAGGGCTACTTTCTGAAAATAACGAGGTAAAAAGGCATCCTCAAATTCATATTGCGCTCCCGAAAAACTTAAAAATCTTTGAGTTTCATTTTCTGAAGGCTTAACAGAACCAGGCTGCTGCCAAGAAATGATATATGGAGATGGTACTTGTTTACTCGCAGATCTAGTTTGACCAAAAACAGAGAGTTCAACAAATAAGAGAAGTAGTAGAGCAAGAGTAGTACGCATACAATTATAGTTGATTAGATTTCAAATTTAGCTAAAAATGAGCACTTATTGTTGGTTATATTCATTTTTATGTATAAGTTTGTATAAACAATGTTTTGAAAAGTTCTTTTGGATAACGCCTTTTAAAATCGTTTATTGCATTATTCTACAAAATAATGTCCTCCAAATGTAACATTCTTAGAATATTTGTGTATAATTGTGTCCCATTAAAATCAGAGATGTTATGTTAAAACGTATCGTTTTAATTTTATTAGTCGTATTTTCTTTCGGATCTAGCGAAAAATTATTCGCCCAAGACCCTGAATTTACTCAATTCTACGCAAATCCACTTTATTTAAATCCTGCATTTGCCGGAACAGCAAGATGTCCTCGAATCAATTTAAACTATCGTAACCAGTGGCCTAACATTTCTGGAACTTATGTTACTTATTCAGCTTCTTATGATCAGCACATTGATAAAATTGCTGGTGGTTTAGGACTTTTAGTTACAAATGACAAAGCAGGACAAGGAACATTAACGACTACTAACGTTTCTGCAATGTATTCTTACCAATTAAATATTAATCGTGAATTTTCAATGAAATTTGGTTTCCAAGGAACATACTTCCAAAAAAGTATCGATTGGAGCAAATTAACATTTGGCGATATGATTGATGAACGCAGAGGATTTGTTTACAATACGAACGAAGTACCGGGTGTTTCAAAAAAATCAAACGTAGATTTATCAGTAGGATTATTAGGATTCAGCAAACGTTATTTCTTTGGTTTTGCTGCTCACCATTTAACGCAACCTGACGAGGGATTAATCGGAGTTAGTAAATTACCTTTGAAAATAACGGGTCATGCCGGAGCGGTATTACCTGTAGGTGATAAAGGAAACGAAACTTACATTTCTCCAAACGTATTGTACCAAAAGCAACAGGATTTTCAACAATTGAACTTAGGAGTTTATGTTGTTAGAGGTTCTATTGTAGGTGGTCTTTGGTATCGTAACCAAGATTCATTTATTGCTCTTATTGGTTTTCAACAACATTTCTTTAAAGTTGGATACAGCTATGATATAACCGTATCTAAATTGACAAATGCTACTGCAGGGTCTCACGAAATTTCTTTTTCATTACAGTTCGAATGTAGACCTAAGAAGAAAAAATTCAGAACAGTTAGCTGTCCTTCATTCTAAAAACAATCATTATACAATATTTATATATAAAACATAGTTTTATAACGAATACGCATATTATAGAACAAACATAAAACAAACAAAATGAAAAAAGTATCAAGCAAACTTATCGCACTAGTAGCTCTCGCTGCCCTTGCATCTTGTAGCAAAGAGAGATCTCCTGTTACAGCTTGGGAATACAATGAGCCTAGAAACGGAGGATTTGAAGTTGGACCTTATGAAGAACAAGAAACCGGACCAGGATTAATTTTGGTTGAAGGTGGAACATTCACAATGGGTAGAGCTGAACAAGATGTTACTTACGATTGGAATGCTATTCCTCACAGAGTAACCGTTTCTTCATTCTATATGGATCAAACAGAGGTGCGTAACCTCGATTTTCTTGAATACTTGCATTGGACAGGCAGAGTATTTTCTGCCAATTTCCCTGATGTACTTAAAAAAGCAACACCAGATAGTTTGGTATGGCGTGATCGTTTGGCATATAACGAACCTTACGTAGAATATTATTTACGTCACCCTTCTTATAGAGATTATCCTGTAGTAGGTGTTAACTGGTTACAAGCTTCCGATTTTTGTGCTTGGAGAACAGATCGTGTAAACGAATTTATTTTGGTGCGTGAAGGTATTTTGGACTATGCTCCATCTCCGACAGAAAACGATTATTTTAATACTGACCAATACCTTGCTGGTAAATGGACGGGGCCTGTTAAAAATCCAATCCCTAGTATGGATCCTAACGGAGGTGAACGTTTGGTTAGAATGGAAGATGGTATCTTTTTACCACGCTACCGACTACCGACAGAAGCTGAGTGGGAATATGCTGCATACGGTTTGATTGGAAATACTATTGGTGAACGTATCACCGACAGAAGATTGTATCCTTGGAATGGTCACGGTACTCGTAACCCAGATTCTAAATACTTAGGACAAATGTTAGCGAACTACCAACGTTCTAATGGTGATATGATGGGAAATGCTGGTCGTTTGAACGATGCCGGGGATATCACAACTCCTGTATTCTCTTATTGGCCAAACGATTATGGCTTGTATAACATGGCTGGTAACGTTTCTGAGTGGGTAATGGATGTGTATCGTGTATTATCTCCTGAAGATAAAGCTGATTTCCGCCCTTTCCGTGGTAACGTTTTCAAAACACAAGAGCGTGATGTGGATGGTATCTTAATTAACGATACTATTAAATATGATGCTGATAGTAATATTATTTCCATCCCAGGAATGGTTCGTTGGAGAGATGTTAGTACTGCATTTCCTGATGATAACTTGGACGAAAGAAGAAACTATACATACGCTGATAACATCAACTACTTAGATGGTGATGTTAAATCGCAAGCTGCTACTTTAGTTGGTGGAAGTTGGAGCGAACCATATGATCCAGCTTCAGGAAAACCTGAATCAAGTGGAATGTATGAGTATGGTAATACTTCAATGATTAACGATGAAGCTCGTGTTTACAAAGGTGGTTCTTGGAAAGACCGTGCATATTGGATGGTACCGGGAACAAGACGATTCCTTGATCAACGTCAAGCAACTGCTTGGATTGGATTCCGTTGTGCAATGACACGTGTTGGAAGTCCAGTTGGATTAGGAAAATAATTCTAAAACACATTATATAAAAAACCTCTCAAGCATTTTTGTTTGAGAGGTTTTTCTTTTACTTCAATACTAATTACAACGCCTCCGCAACCGTAAAAGTACTTCCGCCTATAAATACCAAATCAGTTGCTGATGCATTTTGTTTTGCAGCTATAAACGCATCTTGAACACAAGCATAAACATCTCCATTCAAACCAACCTTTTTTGCTTCGAGAGATAATTCAAAAGCAGGCAAAGCTCTTGGAATATCCGCTTTGCAAAAATAATATTTAGCCGTTTTCGGAAGCATATACAAGATTTTTGAGATGTCTTTATCGCTAACCATTCCTAAAACAAAATGCAAGTGTTCGTGTGGTGTATGCTTTATTTGATTCAGCACCGCTTCTATTCCCGCTTCGTTATGAGCGATATCTGCAATTACAAGTGGTTGCTCCGAAAGAATTTGCCAGCGCCCTAAAAGTCCGGTATTAGAAATCGCATTTTTTATTCCTTCACGGATATTTTCTTCCGATAACTTATATCCGTTTTTATTTAACACATCAGTTGCACATAAAACCGTTGCAATATTTTTTTGCTGATACAAGCCTAATAACTCACTTTCAAGATTTTTATATGCTGGTTCTCCATTTTTTTCAACGTCCAATTTTAAAAAGAGTTTTTCATTTTTTGAATGACGAACATTTACCGGCTTATAAATTTCATCAGCAAAAACTATGGAAGTATTTTGCTCTTTTGCCTTTTTTTCAAAAACAGGTTTTGAATGATCTTCCGATTCGCCAATAATAACAGGCACTCCAGCTTTTATAATCCCAGCCTTTTCTTCCGCAATTTTTCCAATAGTTTTTCCTAACAAAGCTGTGTGATCTAAACTGATATTTGTAATGACAGAAACTTGAGGTGTAATCACGTTTGTTGAATCCAGCCTTCCTCCTAGGCCTACTTCAATAACAGCAATATCCACTTTTTGGTTTGCAAAATAATCAAAGGCTAAACCAACAGTCATTTCAAAAAAAGAAGGTTGAATTTTTTCAAACTCATCTTTATATTTTTCTACAAAATCAACTATATGCTCTTCGGAAATAAAGGCATTGTCAATTTTAATTCGTTCTCTAAAATCTTTCAGATGAGGCGATGTATACAATCCTACTTTTAATCCTGCTGCCTGTAAAATGGAAGCAAGCATGTGGGAAGTAGAACCTTTTCCGTTTGTGCCTGCTACGTGAATGGATTTGAATTTATTTTCGGGGTTGCCAAGTAATTTGCATATAGCGATGGTATTATCTAGATCAGCTTTATATGCCGCACTACCAATGCGTTGAAACATGGGTAGTTGACTAAATAAATATTCTAATGTTTGCTGGTAATTCATTCAATCCCCCTTGCCCCCTTTCAAAGGGGGAATTAATTCGAGTACAAATAAACGAATTTATTCTAATAAACTTCTTAGCTAAGCATATTAAATAGATTACTCAAGAGTGAAAACGAATGTATAAGTTCCACGTTGTTCTCCAGCACCATCATTTGCATGATTGAATTGAGCAGTGTATGCCGACTTAACAGCTTTTTTGTATAAAACGGAGCTCGTTGTGGTTGAGCCTCTTTGTCCGGGCACAGCACTTATCACTTCCCCTTTTTCATTTACAATAATTTCTACCACTACTTTTCCTTCTTCTGCATTATTTAAGATTGTTTCCGGTTTTACAACTAATAAACGATTTGTTAAAACAAATGTTTCGTTATTTTCAATCGTTGAGTTTACAGCATTCGAATTATTTCCATTCTTAAAATCAGCATCAATCAAATTACCTTTTTGAGTTTTTCTATTTTTAAGCTCCTTCCATTTTTTCAAAACGGCATTGTATTCAATATTTTCAGCCGTAGCAATTGTGTTAGCTTTTACCTGAGCATTTCCCTGTTCCAGTTTAACAATCTTTTCATTAGGATCAGAAACTAATTTTTCAGAAGAAGGAGTCTTAGAACTGACAACCAGATTATTTAAATCTGCAACCTCGAACCCCTGCAGACTCTGCTCTCCGCAAGATGTTTCCAGCACAATTTTATTTTCTGCTGGCTTAACAAAACCCATGAGTAAAAAAAGCAAAAGAACTACAAAATGAATGATAATAGTAAATGAAAAAGCAAGGTATTTGCTTTTAGTTTCCACGAACGTTTCCATTGATTTAGTTTTTGAGGCTTTGCCATACTGAGCATTGTATCAGCAAAGCCAGATTATGAAGAAATAACGAAGTTTCGAGGGCAATAGTATAAATGGAGTTTTTAAAGATCGCGCAAATCCCCTAGCCCTCTCTTGAAATATGGAATTTGATACTGCAAAAATGTGAATTAGGTTTTTTCGAGGATGAAACGTAATTATAATCGTATGCAATCACTCTTGGTGAAGAGGGTTAGGGAGATTGTATTATTCTATTAAGAAAACGAATGCATGTTTACCACCACAAATCCCCCTAGCCCACTTTTGCAAAGGGGGAATTTGATACTACTAAAATGTTAAATAGATTTATTCAAGAGTAAACACGAATGTATATGTTCCACGTTGTTCTTTTATCCCATCGGGACTAGGGCTGAATTTAGCTTCAAAAGCAGCACTTCTTGCTTTGGAATATAGTTTTGCATTGGTAGTAGTTGATCCACGAGAACCTGCTGTTGCTTTTATTACCTTTCCATTTTCGTTTACAATAATTTCAACTACAACTATTCCTTCTTCTTCTGAATCGGTCATTCTAGCTGGTTTCTTCAATAGCGAACGTCCTTTTAAATCCCAACCAGTTCCACCTGGTCCACCTGGAGTTCCATCACCAATACCTGTTCCTGGCCCATCACCAACACCTGTATTGCTTCCATTTCCAGTTCCTCCAGTATTCTTTCCTCCATCCCCTTTTCCTTTCTTATCCTTCATTGCTTTAATTTTTGCTAAAGCTTTTTCCAACTCTGCACGTTCTTTAATTTCTTCAGGGCTTAATGCTTCGGCAGTGCTTTCAGGTTTCGCATTCGGATTCGTTTTTACACTAACCTCCGTTTCGGTTTCATCAGTAATAATATTGGGAGCAGTTTCAGAAGTACTAACAGCCGCTTCCATGCTGGTCTCAATATTGGGATCATTTTCACCCGAACCTCCACTTGCTGTATTTCCAGCACCTTCCATGCCCAAACCAATTTCAATTTCGGGAACTGGTTTTATTTCGAAAGCAGGAATTGGTGTAATAAAAACAATTAAAATAAAAAGCAGGAATAGCAATGCATGAAATCCAATTGTGAATACCACTGCTAAATATTTACTCTTGTTTTCTGTTGCTTCCATCTTATTTGTCTCCTGACTTTGTAGCCAACACCATTTTAACTCCTAACCCATATCCTATTTGCATCACATCTGCTAAATCCTGAATGGACAATGTATTATCCATTTTCAAAACAACAGTAGGTTCCATACCTAAACCTTTGATTCTAGCAATTTCTACTTTAAGTGCATCCTCCAACTGGGTAAATGAAATGGGCAACTTATTTATTATAAATTGATGATCAGCATCCGATTCGATAGTGATTTGTTGTTTAGACATTTGAACACCATTATTCGAACTAGGTAATGTCAATTTCAAAACACTTGGATTCGCCAACGTGGATATAATCAAGAAAAAAAGCAAAAGGAAGAACATGATATCGTTTAACGATTCAGTACTTACTTCGGCACCTTCTTTATGTCTGCGCTTTA
>CAYWAV010000002.1:13704-58755 GCA_964456225.1 uncultured Chitinophaga sp.
ATATCGTTTAACGATTCAGTACTTACTTCGGCACCTTCTTTATGTCTGCGCTTTAGTTTCATGTTTATTTAGTTGGTTCTTGTAAAAGATCAATAAATTCTACAGATGCTGTTTCCATTTTATTGATGGTCTTGTCCAACATTGCATTTAAAATATAATATCCAATAAATGCTATCAAACCAATAACCAAACCAGATGCACTTGTAATCATCTTTTGGTATAAACCTCCAGAAATAACACCAATACTAATGTTATCTGTTAAAGAGATATCATAGAAAATTTTAATTACCCCTGCAATTGTTCCAACAAATCCAAGAATTGGAGCAATTCGTCCAACCAAACTTAATACGCTTAGATTTTTCTCTAATCTGTTTATTTCTAATTTTCCAACGCTTTCCATTGCTTCTTCAATTTCTTTGATTGGTTTTCCAATTCTACCAACCCCTTTTTCAATCATACGGGCAGCCGGACTTACGGTGTTTCTGCACAATGATTTAGCCGCATCAATGTTTCCATTATGAATAAAATCTTTGATACTATTCATGAAATTTTTATCCAATTTTGATGCTTTACTAATTGTCATAAATCGTTCAAAGAAAAAATAGAGTGTTATAATGGAAAGCAAACCCATTGGAATCATAATAATTCCGCCTTTCATAACGAGTTCAAGTAATGAAAGAGAGGCTTGTTTTGGGGCTTCCGCTGCAGCTGCTACAGGCAGCTGACTTGCTTGCACAGCAATGTTTTTAGCCGTATCAAGAACTTGATTAGCGGCACCTGAAACAACAGTTATACCTTGTATTAAAACTGAATTTAACATGACTATTAGTTTAGATTTTATTTAATATAAAAAAGCAATCGAGAGTATATAAACTCACGATTGCTAAATTAATTATATAGACTGGCTCTTTTTTTACACTTCTCTCAACTTATAAACACTGAATTGTTTATTCAATCTTGAAGTTGATAGGCAAAGTACATTGTACGCGAACGGGTTTTCCTCTTTTTATTCCCGGTTTCCACAAAGGCATTTTTTCAACCACTCGTTTTGCTTCTTGTTCACAGCCATCTCCAATTCCGTTTTTAAGTTTAATTTCGGAAAGAGTTCCATCTGTTTCCACAACAAAAGAAACATATACTTGTCCTTTAGTTCCATTCTCTAAAGCAATTCTTGGATATTTAAGATTATTAACAATGAACTGAGCCATGTTATCCATTTCCGGCATTTTATCGGGAGCGAATTCAATCGGTGGAGTAACCGCTATTGGAGGAGTAGTTAGAATAACAATACCCGGATCTTTTGCAGCACTATCGCTTCCATTTAGATTTGGAATTTTGCTAATCACAACATCAATGTTTGGTTTAGCTCCTTCCACCTTTTTATCATCGGAAGCCATTAATATCCCTGATGAAGTTTTAGGAGCAGCTGGCATTTTTGTTGGAGGCTTTATTTCTGGAGCTAGCGGCTTAATGTCTATCACAACTCCAGGAATCACAGGAACATCATTTGTTGCAATGATATCTGGCATTTCAAATTTTCTGCCTGTCATACTAATTGCAAACAAAGCAAGCAATCCGAAGAAGACGGCAGTCAAAAATAAGGAAATAGCGATATTATCCTTTTCTGATTTTCGGATAGCGTAGGCACCATATAGTTTGTTTTTATTCTCGAAAATTAATTCGTTGAATTTGTCTGCGGAGTTGAAAATTGTGTTCATGGCCTTTAAGTTTTAGTTGAACTATTTTGTTTTTGGTACTAAGATGCTCTGGTATGTAATATTCCATAATCAACAAATCATTTTTGTGATGATGCAATAAAATCATTTAAGCAGGGGAAATTCCTAAAACAGCGGAATTACTTAAAGGTCTCGAAAATAAATTAGGGGATGTAATTTGTAATATAGGAGGATAACGCAAGGTAAATACTTTTTATTGCGTGGGGTCTAACAAAAATTATAGCTTTCTAAGTTTAGCATAATTTATTCGACCAGAAAACATCCTTAAAAATTGACCTAAAAAATTATGTATTTATCCAATTATGTTTTATTTTTATAGTATGGAATCAGAATAGCTGGATTTATTCCAGGCAAAAAAATTTAAATTTTTTACAATTATTTTTTGTTTGAGAGAAAAAAAATCAGAAATTTGTATAAACACTCCCAAATTAAGGAGAGCCATTAATTAGGAATCAAACAAAACAATTTGCAAAACAAATTTCATTACAAATGAAAAAGCCAAGCAGTTCAAAAAAGAGTCCACTTAAAAAAGCTGGTGACAAGGCTAAGGATTCGGGAGAGTTAAGAAAGCCTTCGAAGCTTACCCCTCAAAAAGAAAAGGACAAAAAAAATTGGAAAAGTAGTCTCGATGATGAAGACGAAGATTTCGCAATAGATGAAGATGTGAAACTAGACAATGATTTTGATGAAGATGATGAAGATGAACCTTTCTATGATGATGATTTTTAAACCTACTATGAACAACAGTCTCCTTTCAGGGGGCTGTTTTATTATGTATTAGCAGTATAGACAGCCCCTCCGCAATTATCACGCGAAGCACCAGTTACACTCTGCAAACAATTCACTTCATTTCTCATTCGCAGAACACCCAAAAAAGCAAAAATCAAAGCCTCTTTATATTCGATTGTTTTATTATCCGGAATAATTATTTCGTGTTCGGTATGTTGTTTTATACATCCTATTAAAAACTGATTGTATGCTCCTCCTCCCGTAACTAATACTTTGCCCTTCGGTTTACTCTTTAAGGATTTACCAATTTGAAAAGCAATATGCTCACAAAAAGTACGGAGTAAATCTTCATCTGAAATTTCGTATAATTCTATGATCGGATTTATATGTTTAATCACCCACTCCTTTCCTAAAGATTTTGGACTATCCATAAGCATCTTATAAAAACCTAGCTGATTAAATTCATTCAACAAATAACCACTCAACATTCCTTCCTTTGCCATTGCTCCGTTTTCGTCAAATGCTTTTCCCCTTTTTTCGGCAATGGCATTCATGACAATGTTAACGGGACAAATATCATATGCAATCCTGGACCTCTCCCCCAACCCCTCTCCACTTGGAGAGAGTAGATTGTAAGAAACATTCGCAAATCCACCTAAATTCAAGCAAAAATCATATTCAGAAAACAATAATTTATCGCCAATGGGAACCAATGGGGCACCTTGTCCGCCTAAAGCCACATCCAACGTTCTAAAATCGCAGACTACTGACAAATTACATCTGGAAGAAATAGCACTTCCTGCGCCAATTTGAACCGTCAGTTTTTTTTCGGGTTGATGAAAAATGGTATGCCCATGTGAGGCTACAAAATCAGCTTTAATAGTATGTCTTATGATAAAATCGGAAACCAATCCTCCTAAATAATGGCCATAATCCATATTGGTTTGCTGAAAAGACAAGGCATCAGCTTTTTCCAGACTCAAAATCCTTTGCTTCCAATGCTCCGAATAAGGGATGGTTTGAGTGTTTAAAATCTCGTGTTTCCAGACATTATTATCAACAGAAAAACGACAAAATGCTATATCCAGCCCATCAAGCGAGGTTCCTGACATTAAGCCTATTACATTGTACTTTACTTCAGTCATATTTGTCGCAAACTATTAGCAAAATTTGAATATTAAATATACATTTGCTTTCCAACCGTAAAAAACGGTGTGGACTCAAAAATAAAGCAATTTTTAACATAAAATTTATTACGAATGCTATTTAACTTAACAGAAGAGCACTTAATGATTCAGAAGGCGGCTCGTGATTTTGCGAATGATGTATTAAAACCTGGAGTAATTGAGCGCGATGAACTTCAAAAATTTCCTGCTGAGGAAATAAAGCAAATGGGAGAATTGGGATTCTTAGGAATGATGGTTGACCCTAAATACGGTGGTGGCGGAATGGATTGTGTTGCTTACGTTTTAGCAATGGAAGAAATTTCAAAAGTAGATGCATCTTGCTCGGTAGTGATGAGTGTAAACAATTCTTTAATTTGCTGGGGATTGGAAAAATTCGGAACAGAAGCACAAAAACAAAAATATCTTATTCCATTAGCAAAAGGTCAAATCATTGGCGGATTTTGTTTATCGGAGCCGGAAGCAGGTTCAGATGCAACTTCTCAAAAAACAACAGCGATTGATAAAGGCGACCACTATTTAGTAAACGGAACAAAAAACTGGATTACGAATGGAAACTCTGCTTCTGTATTTTTGGTGATTGCACAAACAGATATTGCAAAAGGACACAAAGGAATCAACGCATTAATTATTGAAAAGGGATTACCAGGATTTGTGGTAGGGCCGAAAGAAAATAAATTAGGAATTCGTGGTTCGGATACACATTCATTGATGTTTACAGATGTAAAAGTGCCGAAAGAAAACCGAATTGGTGATGATGGCTTTGGATTTAAATTTGCGATGCAGGTATTGTCTGGCGGAAGAATTGGAATTGCTTCTCAGGCATTGGGAATTGCATCAGGTGCTTATGAATTAGCATTGGCTTATTCAAAAGAACGTAAAGCATTTGGAAAAACAATCAACCAACATCAAATCATCCAGTTTAAATTAGCGGATATGGCAACTGAAATTGAAGCCGCTCGTTTGCTTTGTATTAAAGCTGCTTGGATGAAAGACCAACACATGAATTTTGATAAAGCAAGTGCGATGGCGAAAGTTTTTGCATCAAAAGTGGCAATGCAGGTAACCGTTGAAGCTGTTCAAATACATGGAGGCTATGGATTCGTAAAGGAATATCATGTTGAACGTTTGATGCGTGATGCAAAAATCACTCAGATTTACGAAGGTACTACTGAGGTTCAGAAAATTGTTATCTCAAGAGCGTTGTTAGCATAATTATAGAAATGTAAGCAAAGCTTACAAGCATAGCTGGTCACTAGGCGGAGCCTAGCGCCTACTGCGAGGGAGTTTGGCTTCGAAAAAATAATTTCATTAAGAAAGCCCAAAGATTTATTCTTTGGGCTTTTTTGTTTTCTTAAAATAAGGAGCTTGGAACCCAATTTCCATAATTTCATTTTTACCGATATAGCTCATCGTAAAAGAAATCCAAACTAATAAAGGAAGCAGAAAATAAAACAATGGATATAACCAAAAAGAGTTGATGTCATATAACAAAGGCATATCCGGATTTTTATTTATCAGTAATACAGGAACGGTTTCTCCTTCTTCGTATTTTGTATTTTCTTTGGCTCTGAATTGATAGGTACTGTCTTTGATCGTATATTCAATGATCGGAAAAACAACTTGTTCTTCTTTTACCACTTCATCAATATAAAAAGCAAATTTTCCGGTGATGACTTGCGAACCAACAACGTGGCGGAAGCGATCAGTGGAGTATACCAGGAGCATTATTCCTAGGCCTGATAGTATAAGTTTTGTTTTAGAAAGTTTGAGCATAGGTAATTTCGTTATAACAAGATTTTAGCTTCTAATTATGAGATCCCGTGTCGTGGCACGGGATGACGGTATAAAGGGAAATACATCTTCGTAATGACACACAATGGGCATTTGAGTTTAATAACAATTATTCTACTTTCACAAAAACATTCGCATCAATCCCCCTGGCCCCCTTTTTCAAAGGGGGAATTGTCCCGACTAGCATTCTAATAATTACAACACCTCAACAATTTTCTCCAATTTAATTCCGCGAGAGCCTTTTATTAAGATGGTTGAGTCTGCAATTTTATTTTGTTTTAAAAATTCAACAGCTTCTTCGCTTGTTGAAAATGCTTTTGTATTAGTGTTTTTTACTGAGGCCATAAATAGTGGTCCGACTAAAATCGCATTCGAAATATTTTTTTGTTGCAATAAATTTACAATTGCATCATGTTCTTTTTCACTTTCGGAGCCCAGTTCCAGCATATCGCCCAATATCACCATTTTATTGGGATGACTTAAACTGGCAAAATTTTCAATTGCCAAACTCATGCTTGATGGATTTGCATTGTAATAATCCAATATCAACGTATTGCTTTTTGTTTTGTACAATTGTGAACGATTATTGGAAGGAGAATATTCTTTTAAAGCTTTATTTATCAATTCATCTTCTACTTTAAAATAATGTCCAACACAGGCAGCACACAATAAATTGTAATAGTTGTACATACCGACTAATTGTGTTGAAACCAATTCTGATTTTTTAACATTCAAAGCATTATAACGAGTAGCCCATTGAAAAGAAATAAATTCGCTTGCGTTTGCGGCAACAGCTCCGACTATATCATAAAGTTTTTTAGTTCCGTAAGTTACTTTTTCGGTACTGCCGGCAAGCTCTAGCAACACCTCATCATCACCGTGTACAAAAAGCTTTCCTGCCTGTCCCTGTCCGTCCGACAGGCGGGCGGCAGGCAAACCTTGTTTATTTTGAATGTATTTATACAATTCGCTCTTTCCTTTTTTTACACCTTCTATTCCACCGAATCCTTCCAAATGTGCTTTTCCTATGTTGGTGATGATTCCAAAATCCGGCTCCGCAATATTAGAAAGTTCTGCGATTTCGCCTTGATGGTTAGCGCCCATTTCTATGATTGCTATTTCGTGGTCCTTGGTAATATTTAATAAAGTAAGCGGAACACCAATGTGGTTATTTAAATTTCCTACAGTCGCAAGTACTTTGTATTTTTTAGAAAGAACAACGTTTATTAATTCTTTAGAAGTAGTTTTTCCATTAGAGCCAGTTATTCCGATTACTGGAATGTTTAATTGTTTGCGATGATGATTTGCTAACTGCTGAAGAGTGGCAAGGACATTCTCAACTACAACAAACTTTCCATAAATCCCCCTAACCCCCTTTTTAAGGGGGAATTGATCCGTTCCCGTATGGTCTTTTGATGCAACAATTTCTTCGTCAATCACTGCATACGCACAACCCATTTCTATTGCTTTTTCTGCAAATTGGTTCCCATTAAAATTTCCTCCTTTGAGTGCAAAAAAGATGGAGCCCGGTTTAATGTCGCGCGTATCGGTACACACGAGCGGATGATTTAGAAAAATGGTGTAGAGTTGTTCTATCATGTTTTTAGACCTCACCCCTGCCCCTCTCCTTGCTTAAGGAGAGAGTTGGAGCTCCGTTATTTTAATTTATCTGGAATAATGCAAACTGGAATTGGATTCATTTTGTGTTGATTTGCTTTATTTCTGCTTGTATAGATATCTAATACTATTTTTTGTCTATCGCTAAGCGTTGAAAAATCGTGCGGGTTCGCAATAAATTTCATTGCCCATTCCAACTCATCATACTTTGCTCCTATCTGATCTTCATCACTTCTGCTATCAGCAAACAAGCCATCGGTTGGGGCTGCGACTTGAATTGAATTTGCAACTCCCAGTTCTTTTGCCAATGCATATACTTCTGATTTCATCAAATCGGCAATCGGACTTATATCTACTCCACCATCTCCATATTTAGTAAAAAAACCAATTCCAAAATCTTCCACTTTATTTCCCGTTCCTGCAACTAACATTTTATGATGACAAGCAAAAGCATACAAGGTAGTCATGCGTAAACGTGCACGAGTATTTGCCATCGTTAACCAATCTTGAATGTCAGTAGGAAATGCTGCGCTAATAACTTTAAATGTTTCTGTTAATTCAACTTCGTGTGAGGAAACATTTTCGAATTTTTTTTTCAGCCAGTCGATATGTTCATGTCCGCGATCATATTCTGCTTTGTGCTGGTGGATGGGCATATTCAAACAAATGACAGGCAAACCTGTTTTAGCACAAAGCGTAGAAGTAAGTGCAGAATCTATTCCACCCGAGATGCCAATTACGAAGCCGGATGTTTTACTTTCCTGCGCATAATTGGAAAGCCAATTAACGATATGATTTATTACTTCTTTATTTTGCATTGCTCAAAAATAAAAATCCCGACCTCATAAATAAGAAGTCGGGATAAATGTTACGAACTATTTCATGTTAGAATAAAACTCCTACCGTTAAAACCACTGCACTTGATTTTATTTCCTGCGGCATTTTGGATACAATAACTTTTGTTTGGCTTCCAGAGTTGTAATCTTCAGCATTCGTTCTTTTCGATAAGTAATCTGAATCGCCTTTCACAAAATTGGTAAAACCGAGATTATAGTTTAACCCAAATGTCAATGATGTTGTTCCGGAAAGGTTCATTTCTGCACCCAACCCAAACGTTAATGCTGCTTTAAAAAAAGCAACATCTTTTGTAATATCCACTTTTGTTTTTGTTTCTGCAGCTCCTAAAGTGAAACCTGTAGAAAGTTGTTTTATTTCTGTTACTTCATCATTTGCTGTTGCTTTCCAACGGAAAGAAGCATTAGCTCCAAATTGACCGAAGTAAGTCATTGTTCCGATTTCTTTTGTTTTCAATTTTAAAACCAATGGAATAGTGATATAGGTTGCTCTGTATTTGCGTTCGTTTAATTGGTAATGTCCTTTCCCTTTTGTAGAAGCAGAGCTGTAAAACGCGGTTATGCTATCGGGCGCCTGATATGGCGCAATTACATCGTCAGCAGTTGTATAAAAATAACTAACAATGTTTGAATTTGGATTTTGTAAAGCATCATTATTGTATTTCACTTTTCCACCTTCACCATGAATTCTGATTCCTGTTTGGAAAGAAGCTACTTTTGCCAAACGAAATTCCAAAACTACTCCTCCACCAAACTTAACATTGGCTCCGTTTTTAGAAATAATTTTTCCTTCTGGCTTTAGCCAGTTTACAGAAGGATCGATTACCAATCCAAATCGGAAGTTTTTAATTTCATTTTCCTGAGCCAATGCAACATTTGCAAATAAAGCCAATGCAGTTATTGTAAGAATCTTCTTCATATTTTTCATATTTTTGTGTTTTTAAAACTAAATTGTATGCTTTGTTAAAGTTATACAATATTAAGTATATTTTTTTATATGAGAAATTTCAATACATACATATCTATTGTTTTGTTTTTAACAATTGTCGGTTGTGGAAACGAACGATTGGATGTTGATGTTTCTGAAACGATTGTTCCGGAGCTTACTGTCAATCGCTTGGAGCAGGATATTTTTAAAATGGACACGACAGACATTGCTAAATCCACCAAGGAGCTTCAGGCAAAATATGGCAGATTTTATTCTACGTTTATCTCGGTTATTCTAAATAACGGAGGACTTAGAGATTCCTCGTATGCCTTTCGTATGAAGAGTTTCATACGTGATTTCTACATGAAAAAAGCCTATGATGATACACAAAAAAAATATCCGAATACCGATTTTATTAAAGATAATTTAAAAGAAGCCTATAAGTATTTCAATTATCATTTCCCAAACAGAAGTTTACCTCAACCGATTACAATGATTTCGGGATTTAACTATTCTGTAGTGGTAGCAGACAGTACGTTGGCGATTGGAATAGAAACCTATTTGGGCAGTGAAAATGAATTTTATACAGGTCTGGGTGTTCCAAAATACAAGTCGATGTTCATGAATCAGGAAAACATGATTCCGGATGCCATTCGCCAATGGATGCTTATTGAATTTCCAAATAATATGAACAAAAATGATTTTTTAAGTGAAATCGTTTATATGGGGAAAATCATGTATTTAACAGATGCTCTTTTACCAAATGTACCAGATTCATTAAAAATTCAGTACTCGAAAGCGCAAATGGATTATTGCACTCAAAATGAGTTTAATGTTTGGAGTTATTTTGCAGCTAAAAAAATGCTGTATACAACCGACCAGGCAGAAATAATAAAATTTACAAGTGATGGTCCGTTTACAAGTGCATTAAGTAAAGAGGCGCCATCTCGTATCGGGCATTGGATTGGCTGGCAATTGGTTAGACAATATATGAATAACAATCCGGAAACATCTTTACAAAGTCTTATTAATGAGACAGATGCACAAACAGTATTAACAAAATCGAAGTATAAACCAGGGAAACAATAGACAGTTGGCAATTGAACAGTTGGCAACAAAAAGAAGTACACAAAAAACAATAAAACTAGTATTATGAGACAATCGGAGATTAATTTTAAAATCACTTTAGACGAGAACAATTTACCAGAAAAAATAGACTGGAGTGCAACTGAGGGTACTGAAAAAAGCAGTAGCAAGGCAGTAATGATAGCACTTTGGGATGCGAAGGAGAACAACACTTTACGTATTGACCTATGGACAAAGGAGATGATGGTGGATGAAATGAAGCAGTTTTATCACCAATGTTTACTTTCTATGGCAGATACCTTCGATAGAGCAACTGGAGAAGCAGAAACTGCTAAGGAAATGCGAGGCTTTGCTAATCATTTTGCAGAGAAAATGGAATTAATTACTAAAAAGCAACCATAAGGCATGAAGTTGCGTCTATAATATGTGTCAAAAATTTGGTTTTCAACGATAAAATCACTTATTTTTGCTTATATACTCTTATCCATTACGATATGAAAATAACTACTAAACAAATCGTGTCATTGTCTATGCTGATGGCTGGAATTACTTCCACCTCAATTGCACAAACAATTTTCTTTAATAATGGTGCGAGTGTTTTTACTGCATCGGCTGCAATTGTTCAAATCAATGGTGGGTTTCAAAATGATGGTGCTGCAGGAGTAACACCCGTTTTTGAAAATAACGGAACAATGACAGTTGCAAACAGTGGAACACTGGGTACTGTATTTTTAACAAATGGTTCCACATTACAAGGAGACGGAACTATTTTTGTTGAGCAAGACTGGATAAATGACGCAACATTTACAGCTGACTTAAGTACTGTAAATTTCAATGGCAACTTACAACAATTTATTACGAGCACTATTGCAACTGTAACTACATTCAACAATCTTACTTTAAGCGGAGCAGGTGCAACCGTTGCTAATCGTAAAAAAACATTGCAATTAGTTAATGCAAGAGTTGGAACATCAGGTATTTTAACAATCAACAATCGCGAATTGGAAACACAAACAAATACGATGTTTGTTGACAATCCTGCAGTAGCAGCCGTAACAAATACTACTACTTTTGGTGCTGAAGGATTTGTAAGCAGCGCATTTGGCGGAACATTTTCCAGAGCAACCAATTCAACTTCGGTTTACTCTTTTCCTACAGGTTCAAGCACAGGAACATTGCGTTTCCGTGAAGTAAAATTAACTCCAGCTTCTGCTGCAGCGAATGTATTTACTGGCCGTTTAGGAAACAACACCGCTACAACTGATGGATTTAACGTTTTGCAATTAGACACAACAATGTGTAAAGTAACCGCTTTGTTTTATCACCAAATTACAAGAACAGCAGGTGTTGACAGTGCAGACATTGATGTTTTTTACAACTTGGTAACGGATGGTCCTTGGGATGGTTTAGCTAAATGGAACTCTCCATCAGCAGCATTGTGGAACAACATGGGCGCAGTTACAACAACAGCAGGAGCTTATCACGACAATAAAAAATTAGCTTGGTCAGATTTCTCAAATTCTCCATACATTTTATCACGTGCAAAATTGGCTGATCCCGTTTTTGCTTGTGCTGATGTTTGTGTGAACTCCACAGGAAACGTGTTTACTGCATCAGGCGGGACAACCTATTTATGGTCTACTCCAACAGGAACTACTATTACCTCTGGTAACGGAACAAATACCATCACAGTAGATTGGGGTGTAACAGGCGGGACAGTTTATGTAACAAATACAGATGCTGTAGGTTGTTTTTCTGATTCTGTTTCGTGTACAGTAAACGTTTCAACGCCACCAACTGCAGCATTCGATACGGCTTCAGTAGGATTTACTTACAACTTTACAGACATGAGTACAGGTGGCGCAACAAATTGGTTGTGGACATTTGGTGATGGAAGTTCTTCTACTTCACAAAACCCATCTTATACCTATTCAGCTAATGGACCACAAACAGTTTGTTTAGTTGCTGGCAACGGAAACGGATGTATTGATTCTGTATGTTTTACAGTTGACGTAGATGTATTTGAATTCATAAACATACCCAACGTGTTTTCTCCAAACAATGATGGCGACAATGACGCATGGTATGTAAATAGCTCTGGAATGAAAGAATTTCAAGTAGAAATTTATAATCGTTGGGGACTAAAAATCTGGGAAGCAGAAGCTGCAACTATTAAATGGGATGGTCGCACAACATCTGGTCTTGAGTGTACTGACGGAACTTACTTCTTTATCTTAAAAGCAATTACTCAAACAAATAAAGATTACAGCACAAAAGGATTTATCAACTTAGTTCGTAATAAATAATATCAGAATTTATTTCAAAAAAAATCCCCCCGAGTACTCGGAGGGATTTTTTATTTAAATAACTTATTGGTGGCAGAAATAAAATTGAGCAACTCATCTCTACCCGTTTTCTTTTCGGCAGAGGTATAAAAACACTCTGGTAATGCATCCCAATGTTTGCCCATCTCTTCTTTATAATGAGCTATATTGTCGGCAATTTTCTTTTTAGATAGTTTATCTATCTTGGTAAACACCATAATAAAGGGCACACCTTTTTCACCACACCAATCCATAAATTCCAAATCTATTTTTTGAGGTTCTAATCTAGAATCAATTAAAACCATCAAGCACAATAAATTTTTTCTTTCAAGAATGTATTCAGAAATATATGCTTGGAAAATATCGCGTTTTTCTTTAGACACTTTTGCGTAACCATATCCCGGCAAATCCACCAAATACCAAGTATCATTAATACTAAAGTGATTAATAAGCTGTGTTTTGCCCGGTTTTCCAGATGTTTTAGCCAAATCTTTTCTATCCACCAACATGTTGATGAGTGAAGACTTCCCAACGTTTGATCTGCCTATAAAAGCATATTCTGGTTTTTCAGGACTTGGACATTTTGCAACATCTGTACTGCTGATTAAAAATTTTGCGGATTTAATTTCCATAAGTACTACGAAATACGCCCTTCGACTCCGCTCAGGGTGACGACTCGAAAGAGCATTGAATTAAAATAAAATTATAAGCGCCCTATTTTTTATATGCTTTAACTCTGCTCAACATGACAACTCATTTGTCACACTGAGCGGAGTCGAAGTGTGTTTATTAATTATTCTACTTTTTATATGTATTGATATGACGCTCCTTCTTGGTATCATAGATATCAGCGATAGTCACAAGGATTCCCGTTTCTTCTACTTCACCAAAGTGAGAGTTCATAGATGTTCCAAACATTTTCATGGTAGCTGAAAGATTCATGTACGCATTCACTAATGGTGGAATGTGTTCTCCTTTTTCGCGCACAAATTGTCCTAAAATACGGTGAGCCTCTTTGTAGGACAAACCATTAATTGCTTTTAAAAAATCGGAAGTGTCCGTTTTTAAACCAAGTGGTTCAATTGGATAAACTAATTTTTCATTGTCAGGAAAAAAGTAATTCATGAAAGAAAGAATATAGTCACGAGCATGTATATTAAAATCGGTATACATGGTTACTTTTCCGTAAAAATGTTTTACATCAGGATTATCTACAACGATTGCTCCTAGTCCATCCCAAAGATTATCCAAAGAAAAAAGGCCTCTACGATTATCCACCGATGGCTGGTATTTCGGCTGCACAAATGATCTCCCTAATTCAATTGTTTCAGGCACGTATTTTTTTACAAAATCAGCTGAAAAATTAAAAAGTTCTGTAGTTGCTACATGTACAATTCCGTTTATTACAGGAGCATCTTTTAATTTAATATAACGATAGCCACCAACAATTTCTTTTTCAAGAGGATTCCAAACGATTAATTGTTTGTAAGGAGCATCGGCCGTATCAAACTCGTCAATATCAATCTCCTCTCCTGTTCCACCACCAGCAGTACGAAATGTTTGCTCTCTTAAGCGAGCAATTTCTTTCATCACATTGGGTGAATCGTGATGTGTAATAATATAAATAAAATTATCACCGTTATTTGTTTCACGAATAAACTTTTCTGATGAAAGTTCAGATTCTAAAATATTTTTTGCAACCGGTTCAATAATTGGTTTCATATGTTTTTTTGCACTTTTTAATTGGGGCTAATAGTAATGGTAGGTAACATTTTCGACTTATCTCCTGATTTTAAAGCATAAACATGCTGCTTCACCATCTCCGACCAATATTCAGCTGGTTTATCTTTAGTGAATGTTTCCCATGAAATTGCTTCACCGAAGGTAAAGGTAAGTGTTTTCCCTCTCTGTTTGTACATTTCATCTACCAAATAAAACATTTCGATATTGGCCTTTATTCCTATTTTTTTTCTCCAATATGCTAAATTGTAAAAAAACTTAGAATTGTTACCGTCAATAAAAACAGGAATAATATTTTTTTGATATTGGATTGCTTTTGAAATAAAACTCTTTTTCCAAACTAAATCTTCTATCCTCCCATCATCTTGTTTTCTAGAAACCAAGCCAGCCGGAAATAGCAATAAACACTCATCAGAAGCGTATGTTTCTTCAAATTTTTTTGCATATTCAGTAGAATTTTTTCCATGTTTATTTACGGGAACAAGAATAGGCGCTAAATTTTTAAAAGCCATTAACAAATCATTAACAAAAAATTTAATGTCTTTACGATACTCACCCACCACATCCATAAAAGCAATTCCATCCAAGCCGCCAAGAGGGTGATTGGCAGTCATAATTACGCCTCCCGTTGTTGGAATGTTTTGGGCACCAACTACAATTGGTTTTGCTCTAAATTCCTCCATAGCTGCATCAACAAAATCGTGCCCGAAAAGGTTTTTATTTCTTTCTACTGCTAAATTTAATTCGTCCTGATGAACCGTTTTAATAATATATCGCAAAATAAAACCGGGCAAAAATTTAAGCAATCGGGGATTTTTTCCGGCAATGGCTTTTTTTACATCTATAAACTTTTCGGATGGACTATTTAAGGCAGTTTCGGTCATAAATTGAAATAGTAATACTATCTATGGTAAAAATAAGGAATATTAATAGAATCAAAAACAAGGTGCTAATTTACTATGAATGGGAATGTAGCTTTTTGATATTTTTCAAACAATAAGCGCTCCTTCATTTTCAAAGAAGTTTCATAAGGTCCGTCTGTCATTGCCATATTTACAACCCAAGCAGGAATAGCACCCGCGGGATTCACAAGCAATTCATACTCTACTTCAACAATTCCGTTTTTTAATGGCTTCACTGTCCAAACAGCTCGAAATTCCCGAATACGTACATGATCTTTTTTAGCAGCAAAATAATCGGGTAAACCATTTACTTTTTGGTAAACTATTTTTGTTTTTGCATCTTGATAAGTATTCACTTCCACTACTACATCACGGTTATCTACAGGCCAAGGAGCCACAATGGTTTGATAACGAATCAGGTGTTCGTCTGAATCTTTCTTAAGCACTTTTGAAGTTCCGCAACGGTAAACCCATTGAGGATAAGCGTCCACATCATTTAAAATTGCGATAACACTTGACAAGGAGGTTTTTATTTGGAACACCACTTTCAGCTCTTTGTATGCGGAGCTTTCTGTAGCGCGTGTGTAAACAGAAATTCCATTTTCGAATTTTTTTAATTGCCACTCGCTTTTTGTGCTTGTTTTTTGAGAAAAACTGATAAAAAGAGCGAAAATAAGAGTTAAAAATATGGTTTTTTTTATATTCATTGAACTTCATTAAAATTGTGCAGATTCTACCACAATTTATTTAAAATAGACAAAACATCATTTTATTAATGCGAAATCACTCTATAACGAAACCTTGTACCTCATTTTATCGTATATTTGAGTGATAAATTGTGTCTATCAGTATACACTCTAATTTCCTTACAAAGTTACTCTAATATTATTTAAAATATAAATCGATGAAGAATAAACTTGTCTTAAGTATTTTTGTTTCAGCAGCATTACTTCTGCTTTCAAACAATAAAATTACAGCTCAAAATATTGCGATCAATGGTACCGGAACCGCTGCAGTTGCATCGGCAATGTTGGATATAACGTCAACAACTTCCGGATTGTTAATTCCAAGAATGACTGCAGCACAACGTGCTGCAATTGGAACACCAGCAGCAAGTTTATTAGTATACCAAACAGATGCTGGAACGATGGGAATAGGATATTATTTTTATAATGGAACTACTTGGGTTCCATTTGGTACTAATAATGGTGGTTGGGGATTGGCAGGAAATGCAGGAACTGCAATAGCAACAAATTTTATTGGAACAACGGATGCAATTGCGTTTGCAATAAGAACAAACAATACAGAAAAAGCAAGATTTACAACCACAGGCGAATTTGTTGTTGGAAGCGCTACTCCGTTTGCTGGTGATATCATTTCGGGGTATGGTACTTACGGGGTCAATGGCTATAGTACTGCAGCAGGTGGTATAGGAGTCTATGGAGAAAATGGACTTGCAGGTGGGGGTTCTGGTGTTGTGGGATTGACAGCTGGCGCCACAGGTTTTGGAGCCTATGGTCTTAACGCAAATGCGAATGGAACAGGTGTTTTTGGAGTTGGAAATAATCTTGGTGGCAATTATTTAACAGTTGGAAGTGGAGGAGCATTAACAGGTCGACTTTATGGCTTATATGCAGCTAGCACTCAAACAGGAGCTACGCAAGCAGCCGCTGTATATGGTTACAACACAGCTATTAACATAGTTACTTGGTTATCCCTATACAATGGAACTTATTACAAGACAGTAGCTTCAGGGGCTGCACTCAACTCTTGCTCTGTTCCTGACGTTGATGGAAATATGGTATGCATGCATGCACCTGAAACTCCTGAGGCTTATTTTCAAGATTATGGTGAAGGAAAATTAGTAAATGGGAAAGTCCATATCAATCTCGATCCAACTTTAGCAATAAATGTAAGAATAAACGAAAAGCATCCACTAAGAGTATTTGTGCAAATAGAAGGTGATTGTAATGGCGTTTATATTACAAATAAAACTGAAACGGGATTTGATGTAATTGAATTAGCAAATGGGACTTCAAATACTTCATTTCAGTGGACTGTAATTTGTAATATGAGAGATGCTATTGGCCCTAATGGACTTGTTTCTAAATTTGAAGATTTAAGATTTGAGCCATCACCTTTTATGGAAGAAATCAAAACAGCTGAAAAACAAAAAAACGTTAGGAAGTAATTACATTTCCATTAAATGACACACTTAAAAAAATATTTTTTTTTAATCTTGCTTTTTTTTGCATTTGACTCCTTTTCACAAGGAAGGGTAGTAATGAACAACGATGGCTATATTGTAATTACCAATAGTGCATATTTAGTTATCGATAACAGCGCTTCCAGCGGCATTGTTCAAACAGGAACTGGAGGAAGAATTATTTCAGAGGCAGAAACAAATCGTGTTCGTTGGAACATTAGCAATTCCACAGGCACTTATGTTGTTCCTTTTTATGAAAATGCTGAAGCTGTTGAAATCCCCGTAACTGTTGTTATTAATACTGCCGGAACTGCCGGAGCAACTAATCGCATTGATTTTTCCACCTACGATGGAGGAACGTTTGATAACGCAACGTATATGCCAACAGGTGTTACCAATATGGGTAATGTAACAGTACCCGCTGCAAATAATTCGGCACAAGTAACTGATCGCTTTTGGATATTGGATGCTAATCATGCTACGAAACCTGCAGTTACTATTAGTTTCACTTACATAGATAACGAAAATGCTGCTCCAAATACTTTAGCAGAGGCAAATTTAAGAGCACAACGTTGGAACCCAAATTCGGTACCTGCTGATTGGGATGGATTTCTTTTTCCTCCTGTTGGAACAGCAAATACTGTTACCAATGTTGTTTCGGGTGTAATTGCTCCTGCCGCAGGTTTTTTCAGAGCTTGGACATTAGTTGATTTTTTAACTCCATTGCCAATTGAATTGATTTCCAATGAAGCAGTATGTTCCGGAAATAATGTTGTTAAAAATTGGACAACCGCATCGGAAACAAATAATAATTTTTTCACAATTCAAAAAAGCATTGATGGAGTAAATTTTATAGATGCTGGTATTGTTGCCGGTGCAGGAACAAGTTCAAGTACTTTAAATTATTCTTTTACTGATTATAATTCGTATGCTGGAATCAGTTATTATCGTTTGACTCAAACGGATTATAATGGTGATACCAAAACATTTAGCATGATTAGTGTTGAAAATTGCAATACTGCCAATACTACTACTATTAACGCATTTAATAATCAAGCAGGAACTATTGAAATAGTAATAGACTCAAACTCTCCTAGCATTTATACTGCAACCTTATTTGATGCGATAGGCAAGAAAATAAACGCAGGAAACTTCACAACTACTAAAGGGATAAACAATTTTCAACTAGACATTTCTAATATCAATTCTGGCATCTATTTTATTTCTATAGATAACGGGAAAGAACGTGTAACAAAAAAGATTCATATTCTTTAAGAATACCCTTAAAACAAAAAAGCTCCCCGAGTTCTCGGGGAGCTTTTTTTAAGCGTTCGCTTTCAACACCATCTTCTTCAAAGCATCTATCCATTTTGGCGAATCGTTTAAACTTTCCACCAAAGTTACCTTTTCTCCTCCATGCTCTTTAAAAATTTCATCGTACTCAATTCCGATTTCGTAAATCGTTTCCAGACAATCGGCTACAAATGCCGGAGAAAAAATCAATAATTTCTTCTTCCCTTCTTTGGCTTTTTGTTCTACTACTCTATCGCTGTATGGTTTTATCCATTTATCATTTAAGCGACTCTGGAAAGTGGTTTCATATTTTCCTTCCGGAATATTTAATTTCTTTACCAACTGACGTGTTGTTTCAAAACAATTGGCTCGGTAACAATACTGATTGTTTTTTGTAATTTTATCACAACAGCTTCCTAACTGACAGCTGTTGCCACCATAATGCTCGGATCCTCTTTTAATATGGCTTTCGGGCAAACCGTGGTAACTAAAAACAACATAATCGTACTCACTTATATCGTATTTTGAAGCTCTATCAACACAAGCATCAATAAAATCTGGATTGTCATAAAATTTCGAAATCACTTCAAATGAAGGAGTCACTTCCCATTTTTGTAAGATGCCAATTGCTTCTTCAACGGATGAGCCCGTGCTGGAAGAAGCATATTGCGGATACAATGGAATCATAATTATTTTATCCACCTTCTCTGCTTTCAACTTATTTAAAGCAGATTCCAAGCTTGGGTTTTGATAACGCATTCCCAACTCAACAACATAGTTTTCTCCTAATTCTTTCTGCAACAAAACTTTCATCTTATTACTATTGATAAGCAAAGGAGAGCCTTCCGGAGTCCAAATTTTTTGGTATAGTTTTGCAGATTTAGAAGAACGAAATGGAACTATGATTCCATTTACCAAAACAAATCGTGCGATAGGATTAATTTCGATTACGCGAGGATCGTTCAAAAATTGTGTTAAATATTTTCTAACGTCCAAAGTAGAAGGACTATCTGGCGTGCCTAGGTTTATTAAGAGTATTCCTGTTTTCATAAAAAAAGATTCAACACAAAATTACGATTTTTTAATAATTCTAAAACGTATTAGCCAAGAGTAAATAATCAACAAGAAAGCTGTATACATTGCTATTCTTCCAATATAATCGCCAAACCTGGTATAAAAAGTAAGTTCATTATTTATATTAATACTTCCAGAAATAGAAGCAGGAACCCAATATTTAGTTGCTTGAGAAATTTCTCCATACGGATTAATAAAACAAGAGATTCCAGTATTTGCAGAACGCACAACCCATCTTCTATTTTCTATCGCTCTAAGTTTAGAAATTTTTAAATGTTGAATATGTCCAGGACTATTCCCCCACCAACCATCATTTGTAATTACCGAAATAACATTGGCTCCGTTTTTAACGTAATCACTAACATATTCACCGTATACACTTTCATAACAGATTACAGGTGCAAACTTACATGGATTATCATTTGAAGTAAAAACTGTTCGCGTGGATTGAAAACCTAAACTTCCAACCGTACCACCCATTTTCATAGCAAACTGCTCGAAGTATTTAAAAATAAATTGCAGCGGCATTTGCTCAACACCAGGAACCAGTTTTGATTTATGGTATTTCTGAATTGTGCTAGAATTATCAATTTGAAAAGCAGTGTTATACGAATCATAATACGCTTCTGCATTGTGAAATTTGCGTGCAGTTTCCGACAGCTCTTCACCTGGTTTAAATGCTTTAGCAGTGGATGCACCGACAATGATCTTGAGTTTAGGGAAATTTGCAAGAAATTTTCTGATGGTAATAATCGAACTCGTTTGTTCCAATTCATCTTCCCAAATATCTTCAACCAATGCTGTTTCGGGTAAAACTACATAGTCGGTTGTTGAATCTGTTTTTTCAGCTGCCAATTGCAGCATCTTCTGCAATTGTTCTTCATATGTTCCAGAAAATTTTTCGTTATAAGGATCAATGTTGGGTTGTACAATAACAATTTTATGTTGTTCAGCCTTACAAGTTGAGTTTGAAAAATAAAGTAGGAATATTGAAAGTGCAATGGGAAAAAGAATAAGCGCTATTGTTGACATAAATTTCTTTTTTGTAAAATTATCCGTCAAGCAAGAAAAAAATATGCAATTAATAATTAGCACCCACAAACTTCCACCAAACACTCCTGTATATTCATACCATTGAACGATACTAGTACAATCTGCAAATGCATTGCCAAGTGTTAACCATGGCCATGAAACTTGATTTCCGTGATAAAGAAATTCAAACCCGATCCAACAAGAAATAAAAATAACGTATCCCCACTTTTCGCCAATCCGTTTCTTTATTTTATGAAAAATTAAAAAAACGGAAGCCATTAAAACAGAACTTAAACCCACAGCAATTACTGCTCCACCCCAAGAAGCATTTTTCAGCCACCAGGTAGTAATAAGGTTCCAAATAAAAAATGAAATAAAAGAAGCAAAATAAACTGTTCGTGCTTTATATTTTTCAGGATTATGAAACACAATATATTCAACTGCCATCAATGGAATAAATGCAATGAATAGTATTGGAAGCCAGCCATGTGGAAACCAAGCAAAGCCTAACATTAGTCCTGTTAGTACTGCTAAGAAATATAAGTGGTGTTTTTTCAAAAAAATATTTAATTCAAAGATACTACTTCAGTCAGAATCTCAAGGTTTTATCCCACTATAATTTTAGCTAAACTTTCGTAGTACGATTAATAAAATCAATGATAAACTAAAGGAATCAAACATTTTGGGTTTCCCCACTTTCCTTTCCACTCTTTTGCAGAAATAACAGCTCCGTCACAAGTCAAGAAATTACCAAATTCATCCTTTTTTATAACTGTCAATTTTCCATTAGCCAATCCATCCATTACTTTTTTTTGAATGTTTGCTTTTGATAAATTTCTGCATTTATCGACCGATGAAACACCAAACTCGTTGTTCCTTAAATCCATTACTGAACTTATCGAATCTGGCAAAGCGACATCTTCCAGCTCCTGTTTTTTAAATTGAAAATAGTTTCCTTTTTCGTGTGCTTTTCCCAGTTTCAAGGCCTGTTTTCTCCCAATTGCAACAGCTACAGAAGCCATCCAATACCCATGCTTAAAGGCATCCAAACTGCCCCCATTATTGTCTGCGCCAATTACACCCGAGCGTTTAACAGAATCAACTACAATTTGAATCTCTCTAGTAACTTTGGCTGCTTTTTTTGCTTTTAGTGGATGGAAAACTACCCAACACTTTTCAGGTCGCGATAGTTTTCTGAAAGAAGCTTGTGAAAATAAATTTGCAGAAAAAAGAAGAAAAAAAATTATATAAAAAAATAATCTCATTATCGAATCAAATACATTTTACCAAATCCTTTTTTGAAATATTGGTCGGCACCACTATCGCGTTTTTCAATTTCATCACCACGCAAAGTTGTTACTACTCTATACAAATAAACGCCATTAGCTAACTGATCACCAAACTCATCTTTCCCGTTCCATGCATAGTCTGTAATGTTTCTACCCACATGCAATGCACCCAATTCATCATTTGTAATTTCACGAATTACTTTTCCGGTGATTGTTAAAATTTGAATTTTAAAATAGGTTGGCACTTCCGAACCTGTCAACGTAAATACAAAGTGAGTAGCTGTAGAAAATGGATTTGGATAATTCATCACTTCGGTGATTGTTGCTTTATTGATTACTTCAAAATGAATTTTATAATCAATTGCGCCTGATTGATTATCCGACTTATCTTTTGCCTGAACAATCAATTGATATTTTCCATCTTCATACAATAAAGGAGTAAAATTTAGTTTACAACTATTGTTCGGTAGCAAGGCCGGAGTGAATGCTAAAACAGAACCGAAAAATATTCGAACAGGAAGAGATGAGGAAGGGTTTTGAATAAACACTTTGAAGTCGTTGGTATCATTCAAGGCTAAAAATTGATTTTCATCTTTGAGTTGAATCAATATATTTGGTTTTGACGAAACGATATCACTGTTTAAAATGTGTATTCCATCAAAAGTCACATCCAACAGTGGATTAATTCTATCTGTAGAAGAATTGAATGGAATGCGAACAATATTGTTAAAATGGTATTGTTCCAATTGTGTTTTTGGAAGATCCAAGGTATCCATCGGAGCAATTGGATTTACTTCAACCCAAAGAGCATTGGCACCAGGGTATCCATTGGTATTAACACTTATCGTATCCATTATCACTTCGCCCGGTGCAAATAAGTTCTTTTTTAATTTAGAAGGTAAAGGATGACTGACATTATTTGCATCTTCAATCCAATAGGTTACTAATAAACTATCAGGAAAAGTATATTCACTAATATTTTGAATTGGTAAATGTACAATTACATTATCCCCTTCTTGTACAGAGTCATTTGCATAATATCCCATAACAGGGTTGACTGCTGCTTCGGGGACGGGTGTATAGATAACTTGCCAACGTTCCATTTGCGGAGGAGTATTTAAAGTATCGTCCTTCATATAAGCAACCAAACGAATATTCGGATAGATAGATGCATTTACATTTGCATACGTACTTAAATTTCCAATATCTAATTCCGTACTAGAATTAAAATCATAAAGAGAATCTTCTGAGCCATCTGCCATAATTCCAATCAACTTCACATATACTGTATCATCCGTTGAAACTCCGTCAATGTGATGTTGTTTCCAAGATAAGGAATCCCAACTTAATGCAGGACCAATGATAGGTGAGGAGATAGAACCTTCATTCCAATTACTAATCAAGGTTTTGTTCATCTGAATAGCAGAATTCAAGGAATCTCCAATCATTTCCGTAGCAGAACCCGGCAACCCTTTTGTACCAAACAAAATATAAGCACGTTGGGAAGGAACCGTTCGAATTTGAGTAGCACCCAATGTTTCAAAAGCTAGGTATAAACTTTCTTCGTAAGAAGGAATGGAATGACCATCTTGTGAATACGCCAAGACATTAAATCCGGGAGGCACATCATTCATAATAAAGTTGGTAATTTTTGCTCTATTAATAGAATCGTTGTCAAAAAAATCAGATGCATTTTCCTCAGCTCCAACAGCATAACCGGTAACACTTCCAAATTGTGAAAGTCCGCCACCAATAGAAATGGACTTCATGCAAATACTAGTGATTGGATCAAATGCGGCTAAAGTAAAACCGGGAATAGCCCAGCTGGAAACATATTCCAAACTTCCGTCTATTCTGTAATTTACATTGAACCATCCAACATATCCAGATAATCCATTGTTACACTCTAAACTTTTTATATCATTCACAAAATCAAACTTGCGCAAAGGGCGATTGAAATTTACATATTGATAGCCATCATTTTTAAATTGAAAAAAATGAGCCTGCTCCCATCCTCGTTTATTCGGAATGTATTGAAAAGAACTTTCTCTCCATTTAAAACCACTTGTTGCACTTGTAGAATCCGGACTCACGCGCCAATAATAAACTGTGGTTGCTGTAAAATTAGTTGGCTTCCATGTAATTACTCCACCAATCGAAGAAATAAGTGGAGAGGTTTGAAGGCTCGGACTATTAAAAGTATCTGTTGTATCTATTTGAAAAATATAGTTTCGTAAAGGAGCAAACATATCGGCCGTAGAGCCTTTTAAAGTTATCGTGTCAGTAGGAATAATTGCAAATTCGTAGGGGTAAACAGGAACAACATCTCCACCAGTAATAATAAAATTAATATCTGTTGTTGCATTGTTCGTTTCACTGAGCTCATCAACGCGATTAAAATAATCCAGCGTAACACGAACTTTATTTAATCCAATATCTTTTGTGTAGTCCCAAGGAATTTTTATGGCAATGGTATCTTTATATTTGGGTGCACGTGAAAAGGATAAATAAGATTGATTACTTCCATCAGGAAATGTTCGGTATGCTTGAGTAAAAACACTATCGCCAGTAGCCCTTCCCAAATTTGTTCTTACTGCATATATGACAATTGAATCGGGAGCAGGATTTGTCAAATCGAAATACACATCACTATTTGTAATTGCATAATCCGGTTTTTGATGTGAATTAATAATAATTGCTGGATCACCATGTAATGTCACTTCGTTACAGGTAGACATCATAATTGGGTCGGACAAAGCACCCGCTTCATTAATGGCAATAACATTTTTAATTGAGCTTCCAACTGATTTTCCATAATTTGAAAGTGCCGTTTGTTTATAAAAATCAGAAGAATACCTGTTTAATGCATATGGCACACCCAGTCCAACGGATGCCAAATAACCTATCATTCCCTTATTTGACTTAATAACATAATCTTCTGATGTGGTAACATCAGTAGAGTGTATATCGCCTGAGTAACAACCATTGGCAAGCATAAAAGGATAATGTCCGGGCAAAGGATTGTACGATTCAATATCATCAATACTTAAATCAAAACCGGTACCTGCAGAATGTCCAAAAAATGTCATTAAAGAAACGCCTCCATCCATAAAAGCCTGCAAAGTATCAGAGGTATTAATACTGATAGGCAATGAACTGGTTTTTAAAAAAGTACTTACCTCTCCACCAAACAATGTATCTTCAATTGTATTTTCATATGCGTTTAAGTATGCTTCAAAACTAGCTTGCTCCACCGAACTTGTTCCACCCCCAAAATGCAAAACATGTTTCATCCACTCTGCAGGAGGATTTGCAACTTTATCTTCATACTGAATAACTTTATTTAAGTAATCAACGACATCGGTATTTGTTTTCGCTGCAAGTCTACCTGTAGGAATTCCCGGCACAATAATTCCACCGCTTATTCCGGCTGTCAATAAATTATCACTCGAAGGATTTCCAAAAGACGGAACCAAATCTGGTGCATAATAAGTAGGGTCATTCCTTAACAAAACCATGTGATATGATTTTCCAAGAAGAAATAAATTTTTAGGATTAGAAGGAAGTGCACTCAAAAGATAATCACTAAACCCTCTTATTGAAAGCGGACTTTTTACAATTCCATAAGAAAACTGATCATACAATTGGTCGATATCAGCAATTATCACATCATGAAACCCACCTGCTGGGGAAGCCCTATAAGTTTGATAACTAATTGCTGAAGTCATTAATGATTTATGCGTAACAATAACGAATGCCGAATCCGGAGCAGTGGAAGTATAATCTACAAACTGTGCTGTTGCACTTACAGGCTGAACAGAAGCAATGTTTGAAATAAAGCCATCGGAAGTGATGTAACATTTTTTTTCTCCAGTATTATTTGCAATCAGAACAGTATCTGCAGTTCCATCACTAAAAACTTTAATTCGTTTTGCATTTGTTAAATCGTACAAATGAATTGCTCCGGATGAGTTAAAATTAGTAAACGTAAAAAAGGTTTTTGTTTGCACTGAATTAAAAGGAACATGCAAAGTAAAATTGGAGCTTCCTTCCAGATCTAAAGTATGAGGATATTTTACATTTATGTAAGAAACAACAGTGCGATTGGAAGTGAATGAAGAAGTAACACTGGTAAATTGAAAAGGAGTTGAACCACTTACAAGAGTGGTGGGAGTAACACCATAAGTAAAACGATTGGCTTCGTATCCGGTAAAGGTTGTATCTATCAGCAGTGAACTATTGCAAACAATTTGCAATTGATGATCAAGCAACAATGCGGAATTTTTAGAAGCGCCTAAAACAACAGTTTGTATTCTTGCATTCGGTCCTGTCGTATAAATGTTAGGAGTATTTACTGAATAACTCGCTGTTCCGCCTAAATTTATAACACTACCAAACCACCCTTCAGCTTTTGTATAACGCGAATCGGTTCCTCCAACATTATCTGTTGCACCTTCATAATATTCGCTATGAAATTCAGTAACTGCCTCTTTGAAAAAATAATTATCAGGAGTGTAAGATGTAAAATCGCTTGCTGAGTCGATCAGCATACGGTTATTTGTTGTCAAACCGTTCCATGTCAAAAAATAAACAGCCGTATCATTTATCAAACTATAATAAGGATTGGGAACAAAATTGGAATTCACATACAATGCCGAATCAAGAGCGCCATCGTTTTTCTGAGCATAAAACTCAATGTAATCAGAGCTATTAAAAACATTGTCGCTTTCGCCTTCAACATAAATGTATTGTTGAACACCTTTATTAAAAATCTGAAAATTTTTAGGATTGATGGTGCTAAGTGGAATTCCTGCTGCAGTTAAAGTTGCCGAGTCGATACGAAAAACTCCATTTTGTGCGATTTTTATTTTGTAATAAAACTGAGAGTAATTAATCCATTCGTTGCCATATGTTTGCGCTTTCACTTCAAAAGTGATAAATACAATTAAACATACAACAAGTAAACGTTTAATCATTTTGGCTTTTTATTGATATCTACCTTAATTGAAAATACGTTTGAATACAAGGCAACGGACTTGTCGCCAATATCAGTCAAAGCATAATCGATGTAAACCGATTTGATTTTTACTCCTACTCCAATGTTCGGCTGAATGGTATTTATCTTTTTTCCAAGGGCATCTGTATAGGTTTGATAATTACCAATACCTGCACGCAAGAAAATAATATTCATATAAGAAGCTTCTAAACCCATGTGTGGATCTAAACTAACTGCTTTACTTTTGATCAATACATTTCTTTTCCCATCAAATGTTGCGTCCATATTGACTTCTGCAAGCAAAGAAATTTTTTCATTAAAGTCGAATTTACGAGCAGCGCCCAATAATAATTTCGGCAAAGTTATTTCAACGGAATTTCCCGGGATTTCATTTCCTGTCGCAATAAAAACCTGTTTGGTTTCCTCTGATAAATTTGTACTCCAGGCATTGAAAGTAGATGTTACATCACGAGCCATTGCAGCAAATTTCCATTTCTTATAATCGTACTGTGTGCCTGCATCCAACCCAAATCCCCAAGCACCAGCAAAGTCGCCCACTTTTCTTCGGATAATTTTCACATTCGCACCCAAACGCAATCCAGGAATTTTTAATTGTTTCGCATAGGAAACTAAAAAAGCATAATCTACAGCTGAAAATGTTGTGATTCTATCATAATTCACATTGCCATTAGCATCAATTAATTCGGTAGTATTTGGAATATCATCTACACCAAATCGCACCAAACTCACCCCCAAGACACTATTAGAATCGAGACGTGTAGCGAAAGCACCATAATCATATTTGGCAATTCCTGCAAAATATTCACTGTGCATTAAAGCAACTTGGTATTGATTTTTAATTCCCAACAGTCCAGCAGGATTCCAATAACCCGAGGTAACATCATCTACAGAAGTAATGTAGGAATTGGACATTCCCAGGGCTCTTGCGCCCACACCAATACTTAAAAACTCGTTACTATATTTCGGAGCCTGCGCTAATGTTACTGTTAAAAAGCCTAAAAAAGCGATTGAAGTAGCAGAAAATTTCTTATTCATAATTACCATAAAATTAAACTAATTTACATTGAATTCCAAACCTTTTGATAACGAATTTTCACCTCAAATATTGTTCGAATCAGCTATATTTGTTTAAATAAAATTGTGTGACAAAAACGAGTTTTATATATCGCAACATCAATTGTTATCGCTTTGTGATGTCTTTATTATACAAAGGCAACTATTACAAGCGATTTGAGCCTATTTTGAAGCAGATTTCAGGAGAAAAAGTAACTGAAATTTGCTTTGGAGACACCATTATTGCAGAATATTGCAGAAAAAAGTCGATCGCTTGGAAAGGCATAGATATAAATGAAATTTTTGTGACAAATGCGCTAAAAAAAGGGCTTTCAGCTGAAAGAAACGACATATTGAGCATTGCTAAATTACCCGAAGCGGACACTTGTATTATTTGTGGTTCTTTGTATCATTTCAACATCAGTTTGGAAAGTTTATTTACAAAAATGCTGGAATCTGCTCCTCAAATTATTATTTCGGAGCCGGTTTTAAATCTATCCAATGCTAAAGGAATAATTGGTAAATTGGCAAAAGCATCGGCCAGCGTGGATGGAAAAAAGCAAGCTTTTCGATTTACAGAAACAACATTGCTAAACGCTTTGAATGATTTGAGCAAAAAATTACACTTTGAATATACTGTTGTCGACCGATTCGAAAAAGATTTGATTATCGTTATTAAAAAATGAAAGAAATAGAAATAAGCATAGTGATTCCTGTTTATAACAGCTCTTCAATTATTGAAGAACTGTATAAACAAATTGCACAGGCAATTTCTGTTTCCTATGAAATTATTTTTGTGAACGATTGTAGCATTGATGATAGTTGGACAAAAATTGTTTCGTTGAGCAAACAAAACAAACACATTACTGGAATTAATCTTAGGAAAAACAGCGGACAGGACAATGCTTTATTAGCTGGGCTTCGAATTGCAAAAGGAAATTATTGCGTTATCATGGATGACGACTTGCAACACAGTCCAAGTGAAATAAACAACTTATATAAGGAATGCAAAAAAGGGTTTGATGTTTGTTATGCAAATTTTACATCACTCAAACAAACAACAGTAAAAAATATCGGGAGTAGTACCAACGGGAAAATGGCAGAAATGCTTGTTTCCAAGCCTAAAGGAATTTACCTTTCTCCATTTAAAATCATAAACAAATCAACCGTTACAGAAATCGCAAAGTTTGCAGGACCTTATCCTTACATTGATGGAATCATTTTAAGCATCACACAAAATTTATGTCAGGTGAATGTGGAACATCAAGCACGACATAGTGGAAAAAGCAATTACACTTTTTCAAAATCGGTTTCGGTATTCATGAAATTATTTACTGGATTTTCTGTACTTCCGCTAAGATTAGCAACCATTACAGGATGTATCGCAACCTTTGCAGGAATTATTTTATTGATAAAATATTTATACGATTATTTCATTGCCAAAAATTTCATTGAAGGCTGGACAACGGTAGTTGTGCTCATCATTCTTTTTGGAGGATTGATTTTAATCACATTAGGAATTATCGGTGAATACATTGGCCGCATGTATCTTACATTAAACAACAAACCACAATACAGTATATCTGAAATTGTAAAAAGCGATGACGAACACTAAAATTCTTCTTCCTTTTTTTATTCTCCTAACTCTCCTGACTATTTTCAGTTTCAACATTCCGTTTTTTTGGGATAGCACTTTTTTTTCGGCTTTATCTGTGAATTTTTATGATTCAGGAATGAATGGATTTATTGCACCACTATCGTTTGATACAGGTGGATTTCCTTTGTATTCAGCTTATTTAACAGTAATTTGGAAAACTTTAGGGAAAACACTTCTTGTTTCTCACCTGGCTATGCTTCCATTTCTATTCGGATTGGTTTATGAATTTTTCAAATTAGCAAAACGTTATTTGAATGACCGAACAATTGTTTTAGCAATTATTTTATTAATGCTGGAACCTGTTTTTATCACTCAAGCGATGTTGATGGGTTATGATATTATTATTGCTTATTTTTTTTTACTTGCTTTAAATGCCTTGTACAACAACAAAAATATTCTGTTTTCAATTGCCTTGATGTTGCTATGCCTAATAAGTATTCGAGGAATAATGCTTGCAACTGCATTGTTTATAATAGACCTAATGCATAATAGAATGTTCAACTTTTATTTTTTAAGAAATTACATTCCTGCTTTTCTCATCTTATTACTTTGGACAATTTATCACAAGCAACAAGCAGGCTGGTACATTTTCTCTCCGATACGTGAAGATAGCGCAGAACAATTTTCCGGAGCGGAAATGATGTTTCGGCAATTTACCTACATACTATGGAAGAACTTAGATTTAGGAAGAGTCGTTCTGTGGATAATCTTTAGCTTCTTTGTTCTCTATTTCTTAAAAAAAACAAAAACTCCTCAGCACAAAGAACTTTTGCGAACTATTTTTGTCCCATTTTTTGTTTTAACATTCTTCATGATTTTAATCAAAAATCCAATCGGCCATAAATATTTTCTGGTAATTTCCACTTTGTTAATTATTTCAACTTGTTACTTTATTCAACACATCGAAAAACAAAAAACACGAGTCCTCATCTTTACTTTAATTTCTATTTGCCTGTTTATGGGTAATTTTATTGTATATCCGCAACGCTATGGAAATGCTTGGGATTCCTCATTAAAAATAATTCCTTTTTTCAAAATGGAAAAAGAGATGAACGAATACATTATAAAAAACAATATCTCTTTCACTATTGTTGGCACACAATTCCCTTTAACAAATGATTTACGATATTCTCAACTCAGAGATCCCAGCTGTTCTTATTCTGATATAGAAAATGAACCCTTAAGTTCTTTTCCATACATTCTATATAGCAATATAATCAATACAAACAGAATTACTGAACTAGATCAAATGAAAAAAATATGGATTGTAGAAAAAGAATTTAAAAACGGAATGATAGAACTTATTCTCTACAAGAATCCTAATTTTTAGTTCGCTTTATTTTCCTCAGAAGCTTTTCTCCGTCAATACAAAGCATGCAAATGGTAAACAGAAAAAGAATTGCTGTGACCTTATAACGAACCATTGCACCAATAGCAGGTGTCACCAACCCAATCAACGCAAATTGCAACAAAGCAAATACAATACAAAACACAAGTACTTCCTTGTGCTCAAGCATTTTTTTATCGAAAAATAAAATGGCTAATACAAGTAATAAAAGCAGCCAGATATTTTCTAGCCAGGCAAATAATTGCAAACTATTTTTAATTTTAAATAGTGTTGGCTGAAAAAATACATTTGCAATTGCCATGGGGATATTTTTCAGCATGCCTAAAAATGATGGATTCATTTTATGCATTTTAAGTGTAGAATTAGCAGGCACAATTTTATACAACAATTTAAACGAACTGGTATCAACTGAACTAGTGACAAAACTTGTGTCTTTCATATTGTCTAGCTTCCACAACAAATACTTGCTCCCACTTTTGATTATATAGGAAGAGTCTGATTTCATAATCACAGAAGCCGAATCAGTATAACCTACACAGATAAAATTATTTTCGTTTGCCAAAAATATTCCACCGCTTGCTTCACTTATTGCTTTTGCTTGTTTATCTGCAATTAATTGATAAAAGTTGGTTTTAGAACTAATTTTAGAAACCAAATAAAAAACGCCTGTTAAAAGAATAAAACATGCAATAAATTTTAGTACATAATTTTTATTTCCCATTCTTGTAATACAAAAATTAATCAGTAACAATGGAAGCAAACATGCAAGAATATAAATTTTCAAAAAAAAGAGCAGGGTGAGTAATAGAGCTAACATCAGACCTCCTTTTATTGAATACGATTTAGCCAATCCGAAGTCTGAAACATAAACAATCAATCCAACACAAAGCATTGCAATTGCTTCTTTATAAATTCCGGATGTCCAAAACAAAGCAGAAGGAACAATAAAAATTCCAATCAAAAGAATGTTCTTTTTTTCTGGAAAATACTTATAGAACGCATTATACAAAGCCGTTAAACCTACAAAAGAAAAAAAGCAAAAGAAAAGAATGTGTACAAATGGATTATTGAAAGAAAAAAATTGAATTAAAAAATTGACGGAAATGATAATTCTAGAATTATTGTAGAATACGTCATCAAAATTTGAGTACCAACCCACAACAGAAGTTGAGTTTGTATTTCCAGTAAATTGATCGAAAATATTTTTGCTCCCTTCTAAATAGAGATAAGAATCGGATTGCGGATAATAATAAGTATAAATATAAAATCCGATTATTCCAGCAATTCCTTTTAATACAAACAAGCCTGTTAATTGAAGTTTGGATAAAGTTCCTATGCTAAAAAATTTCATTTTCAGAATAAAAAAAATAAAAAAAATGGCGTAAGTAAGTGGCAAAAGAATTTGCATTGGATAAAGGTATTAAATTTAATTATTGCAGAGAAGTTATTCAACCCTTTCAGGGTTGTGTAAGTAATATCTCCCCTTTTTATTCACATTGAACCCTTTCAGGCTTGTTAGCTTGGTGTAAAATGATATCTATAGAATTAAATTTGTTTTTAAAACAACCCCAAAGGGGTTGAATATGAATATAAAATCAATCAACAAAACACTAGAACCCTGAAGGGGTTCAATATATCTGCTAATAGTTCAATCGTTTAGAGACTTCTTGAACAGGTGTTATATTCGGAGAAAAATAGTAATTTCGCATACATGAATATCAAAAAGCATATCCCGAATGCGATTACCTGCGGCAATTTATTTTGTGGTTGCTTAGCCATTGTTTGTGCCTTCAAAGGAGATTTAGTTTGGGCAGCCTACTTGGTTGGGATTGCTGCCGTTTTGGACTTTTTTGATGGTTTTGTAGCACGACTTTTAAAAGTTGGTGGAGAAATGGGAAAACAATTGGATTCCTTGGCAGATATGGTTACGTTTGGGGTTGTTCCTGGGGTTGTGATGTATCAGATGATCACTTTTTCAATTAATCCGGATTACATAAACGTAAGCAGTTCCTATATACCATATTTACCATATTTGGGATTTTTAATTACTATCTTTTCTTGCATTCGCTTGGCAAAATTCAATATTGATACACGCCAGACAAACTCTTTTATTGGCGTTCCAACACCTGCGAATACTATATTAATTTGTTCTTTTCCACTAATTAATAAATTTCAAGAAATTTATCCTATTTTTCTAGTAACAGAAAATTTGTTGTTTTTTATTGGACTTACTTTTCTCATGTCCTACCTTCTGGTGGCTGAACTTCCTTTATTTGCTCTAAAGTTCAAGAATTTTGGTTGGGCAGATAACAAAATTCGTTATTCATTTTTGATAATTTCCATCATTTTGTTAATACTATTTCAGTTCATTGCAATCCCTTTTATTATATTTTTGTACATCATTTTATCCATCATAAATAATATGATGAACAAAACCAAAACCATAGAACATTAAAATTAAATACTATGAAATTCAGAGCAGAAATTGATGTAATGCCATTGAAAGCATTATTGGACCCACAAGGAAAAGCAGTAACAGGAAGTATGAAGAATTTAGGCTTACCTGAAATTGAAAACGTAAGAATTGGCAAACACATTACCTTAGAAATTGAAGCGGCTTCTAAAGATGCAGCAACAACAAAAGTAGATGAGGCTTGTAAAAAATTATTGGCAAACCAGATTATGGAGTTTTATGAATTTGAATTGTTTGAAAATTAGTTTTTCAACACAGATCTGCCTGACGGTAGGCAGAGAAACGGAGAATTCAGAGTTTCACAGAGAATATTTAAAAACCCTGTCACATTTTATTGCGACAGGGTTTTTTCTTTAAACTGTTTAGGATAAAGCCCAATTTCGTGGTTCAATATATTAACCAGGACCTGTAAGTAACGACTATTATTTGGATTCATTTAAAAAAACAGAATTTAACCAGAATTATCCACTTACTTTGAATCATGTATAAACTAACAGCAAAATATATTTTCAATAAAATTGGTTTGTTGATTTCTTATTCTTTATTCACGGCCTTTAGCATTTCTACGTATCAAGAATATAACCTTTCTAATCCTGACAAAACCTACACTTTACCATATAGTCTTAACGAAATTTCAGGAATCACCATTTTAAGCAATACCGAAATTGCTTGTGTGCAAGATGAGCTTGGAATCGTTTACATCTATAATTTAAAAGACGGTAAAATCAGCAAAGAATACAAAACTGGTTTAGTTGGCGATTATGAAGGAATCGCATTGGTTGGAACTACTATTTACCTTTTAAGAAGTGATGGAGTTTTGACAGAATACCCTGATTTCAGGTCTCCCAATATGAAAATTAAAGAATACTTTTTGAATTTGCCTTCCCTCAATAATGAAGGCTTGTGTTACGATATGAAAAACTATCGTTTGTTGATTGCTGCAAAAACAAAACCAGGGAAAGATAAAGAAAGTAAAGACATTCGCCACATTTATAGTTTTGATTTAAAAACAAAAACACCAAACAATGTTCCTCTATTAAAATTAAACGTGGAAGACATTGAAGCAACAGCCCTAAAACAAAAAATTCCAATCCCTTACCGTACAAATAAAAAAACAGGAGAAAAAATAAATGCTTTTAATTTTCGTCCTTCTGAAATAGCGGTGCATCCAATAAATGGAAACATCTACATTTTATCTGCAAATGATAAACTATTATTGATGATTGAGAAAAACGGATCAATAAAAAATCTATTGCAATTAGATCCTGTTATATTTAATAAAGCTGAGGGGTTGGCATTTTTGCCTGACGGGACAATGTTAATTAGTAATGAAGCTCAAAAGGGAAAACCAACGCTGCTTAGTTTCGGATACAATAAGTAAACTTTAATTTAAGAGGAAATTAAACGTCAGCACTACCATCCAATAGTTCACCAATAATGCCAGAGCTTTCGGTTACTTCTGCTTTTTTACTTCTCAACTCAAAGTTCTTTCCTAAATAAACTCTTCTAACCTGTTCGTCACTAGCAAGTTCTTCTGCTGTACCTGCTTTTAAGATACTTCCTTCGAAAAGCAAATAAGCTCTGTCGGTAATTTGAAGTGTTTCTTGTACGTTATGGTCGGTAATTAATATTCCGATATTTTTTTTCTTCAACTTCGCAACGATGCTTTGAATATCTTCCACAGCAATGGGGTCAACACCTGCAAAAGGTTCATCCAATAAAATAAATTTTGGATCCGCGGCTAAACAACGAGCAATTTCAGTTCTTCTTCTTTCGCCACCGGATAATCTGTCTCCTAAATTTTTACGGATGTGTTGTAAGTGAAATTCATTTAACAATTCTTCCAACTTCTCACTCTGCTCTTCTTTATTCAACTTTGTCATTTCCAAAATCGCGCGGATATTATCCTCCACACTTAATTTTCTAAAAACCGATGCTTCTTGCGCCAAATAACCTATGCCAAGCTGAGCACGTTTATACATTGGTTCATCGGTAATGTCTTTATCATCCAAATATATTTTTCCTTCGTTGGGTTTAATCATCCCCACGATCATATAAAAGGAAGTTGTTTTACCGGCACCATTTGGCCCCAGCAATCCAACTATTTCTCCCTGTTTCACATTTACTGTTACCATTTTAGCAACAGTTCTGCTTTTATATTTTTTAACTAAATTATCCGTACGTAAAATCATGTTTATACGTTTATTAAAATGTAAACTGCATAGAAGCTTTTATACTAAATGGAATAGCTTTGGGATTATCTAGGTAGGACAAACGCCAAACAGCATCTACTCTAAAAATTTTAAATATATTTTCAATTCCAGTAGTTGCTTCAAGATACGGGCCACGATTTAAAGAATATAAGTGTTCCGGAAAAATTAATAAATCTTTGTTGGTATCATTTACTCTTCCAATAAGTGCCTTTGCACCTACAACCTCACGCCATTTTAATTTTCGCATCAAAGGAATTCTGTTTAAGAAAAACCCATCGAAGTGATGTGAAATAGTTGCAGCAGCATATTCATCACTTACAAATTCGTAATAGTTCATTGCATTGAATGCATACAAATCGAAAATATATGTTTCATTACCGCCATGCAATTCAAGCAATGGATATGGAACTGGATTCCATGTTTTTCCATACGATAAAATATAATCGAAATAACCAATTGGATTTATCCGAATTCGGTCATCC
Source organism: uncultured Chitinophaga sp. (assembly GCA_964456225.1). Lineage (GTDB taxonomy): Bacteria > Bacteroidota > Bacteroidia > 2-12-FULL-35-15 > 2-12-FULL-35-15 > 2-12-FULL-35-15. Next base: position 49,736 of record CAYWAV010000002.1, read on the forward strand.
ACATTTATAGTCAATTTATGATAATTGTAATCGCTGTTAAATAAATTTTTAATTCCCATAGTATACTGTGCCTGAATAATTGGATAACGAGTACTTAAACTTATGCGAGTAAATTCACCATCTAAAAATTTTTCCTGGTATGCAAATCTAGTCAGAAAACGTATTTCGGAAGTGGTGATACTTTCTTTGAATCCAGTAGAAGTAGCTGTTTTTTGAAATTCATAATGAAAATCTGCCAGCGGCATCATTGTTCGGTTATAGAAACTCAATTTAGTACTAAAACCACTAAACCATTGACGCTCAATATATGCATGCACTTGTTTTACATTTGTCAAATTCCGCAATGGAGTTACTCTAAATACAGAAGCAAGAATATTATCTGTTGTGAATCCATTCTGACTTTGTCCTAAAATTTCATTGTCATTTTTATAGTACATTCCCACCATTGCACGTGGCTTCTTACTTATAAACGATCGTATTCCTAAGCTGTATTTAAATTTTTCATCTCGTGTTCCATAAGCCACATAACCGCTTAACTCGTACCATTTGCTGAATTGATTGCTGGTTCTTCCACCAAATCGAAAACGATTTCCTTCAATTTCGTTGGTGCTAAACATGTTGTAATACGGACCATATTCAAAATTCCCTTTTACTTTATAGCCGGTAGCAAAAATGGTGATGACATCAATCCAAGTTCTATAAATGGGTAGCGACTGTAAAGTATCAACCATTTTATAAATTTGTTTTTCGTTTTTCGACAAAGTATCGTGTCGGTTTTCATCCCAATAAGCTTCTGTCTTTTTAAAAGCATCTTCATTCACTTTTAAATTTTCCGTCATCGAATAAAATTTATCCTCATGCGGTTGATTTATTCTAAAATTGCTGTAATCAGCAGTTTTACGACCATAAACGCCCATCATTGATTTTTTCTTTTGATCAATTGGGAAAGGATTAAAATCAATTACCAATCTTTCCTTTTGCATCATCCAAACGCTATCAATGTATTTATATGTTTGAACAACAGCTGTGGAATTAATGAAGTTAATGTTGGCATCATCAGCAATACTCATTTCAATTTGTTTGATTCCAAAAGAGCTATCGGCTGCCCAAAGATTTCCAACAAAGGCTAACTCTTGTTTTCTTCTTGGCTTAAATTGTAACTGATAACATTTGTGTCCATCAATCACCATACTATCAATCAAATAAAATTTGTAAAACAGCAGCGCATTATCAGAAATTGGACTGATGAAATTTTTACCGAATACCAAAATTGTGTTGTCGTAAATATTTACATTTTGATACATGTCGCCCATAAATTGCGATACGCTTGAGTTTTCCAATCCGGTTACCTTGCTTGCTTTGATTACCTCATTTCTAGCCTGCGGACTCCTTCTGTAATAAAAATCCGACAAAGCTTCTGTCATAAAAACAGGCAGATAAGGCTTTTCTTTTGCATTAGTGCTATCAATGTTATCGAAGATGAATGAAAAAGGTTGGAGAAGTTTATTGTTTTTAAAATCTTCACTTAAATTATTCAAATCGAATTCTACTTTGTTGTAAACTTCATATTCGTAGTATTCTAATTTCTCTCTATCGTTTTCATCTTTGTGCGCAATAATTTTTCTGAGAATGCGGTGTGCTGGATTTTCACCTGGACGCACTTCAACAACAATCAAATCAACACCCTGGCTCAAGCCAATGTTTAGAGTTTGCTCCTGACCATTTTTTATTGCTCTGCTTAATTTGTTGTATCCTACATAAGATATTGATATAGAATCGACACGAGTACCGGTAATAGAAATGATGTAATTCCCTTCAATGTCGCTAGCTGCGCCAATGGTAGTTCCTTTAAAAATAACATTCACAAATGGCAAAGGTTCACGGGTAATTGCATCCACAATTTTTCCACTCACTTTTGTTGTTTGAGAGAAAATGGGAAAGGCCGAAAACAACATTACAAAAAGCAATGTTGATTTTAATAAAATATATTTGAAATTATTTTTCAATAAATTATCCTTTATTTAATTCTTCCCAAAATTCAACTGCTCTTCGAGTGTGAGGAATAACGATTGTACCACCAACAATATTTGCAATTGCAAATACTTCAAATACTTCTTCAGTACTCACATTATTATCTTTACACTTTTCCAAATGATATTTAATACAATCATCGCAGCGTAAAACCATTGAAGCTACCAGGCCTAACATTTCTTTTGTCCTAACTGGCAAAGCACCTTCAGCATACGTATTGGTATCTAAATTAAATAGTCGTTTTAGAACGATATTATCTGCCGCCATAATTTTATCATTCATTTTAGCACGATAATCATTGAATTCTTTTACTGAAGACATCTTAGGTAATTGGGTTAAATTGGTTAATTGGCTTAAATATCTTAAATTGGTTAATTTGGTTAAATATGTTAAATGAGGTCTTTCGCAAAGCCTTAATCAAACGAATTTCCTAATTTAATTATTTTCCAATTTCGCCTTTTTCTTTACCACAAAGTAAGAAACAAAGATACTCGCTTCGTACAAGAAATACAAGGGAAATGCGACCAGTAATTGAGAGGTTACATCAGGGGAAGGAGTGATTACTCCGGCAACAATCAAGATTACAATAACCGCATGTTTTCGGTATTTTCTCATGAATTCAGGACTAATTAATCCAAATCTTGTTAAAAAGTATACTAGAATTGGCAGTTCGAAGATGAGACCTGTGCAAAGAGTGAGCGTAGTAACCGTGGAGATATAGGAATCCATTGTAAAGTTGTTCAGTATCCTTTCGCTCACTTTGTAATTTCCTAAAAAATTAATCATTAATGGAGCAATGATAAAATAACTAAAACAAGTACCTATAATAAACAGCAAAGACGCGGAAGCGATAAAAAAGGTAGATGCTTTTCTTTCTTTTTCTTTTAATGCTGGTTTGATAAAGCGCCAAACCTCCCATAAAACATAGGGTGAACCAAGAATCAATCCTCCAATGAAAGCAATCCACATCTGAGAGGTGAATTGATCTGAAAGTCCTATACTCTGAAGGTGGAAAGTCGCTTTTCCAAAACACAGATCTTCTCCCAAGTTGAGGAAATGGCCCAGCTTACAGAATGCTCTGTAAGTAGGGAAATTTTCGTCCATCGGACCAAAAAGAATCTTATCAAATAAAAATTCGGGGAAACAAAAAAGGACTACAGCAATAAGAACAACAACGATAGCAGAGCGAAACAAATGTCCTCGCAAAGCGTCAATATGTCCAAAAAAGGACATCTCGCCATTGTTTTTACCTAATTTATTGAATAGTCCGAATAATGCCATATACAAAGCCCAAAGTTAATACTATTTAGCTTGTCTGATTCTTATAAATAGAAAGAAAAATATGTATTTTTGAAAAAGCAATTTCATGCTATTTAACCCATCTAGCGTTTTTTAAAAGCGCAAACTAATTTGAGAAAACATTCTAAATGCAAAAAAGAGTTTTGTATTTTTTACCATTTATCATAGGCTGCTTTGTGGTGTTAATGCTTCTTTCCTTGTATTATGGTATACTTAATGTATTCTTTTTTGGAGCCGAACACGCAGATGTGCAAGGCATTGATTATTTTGCTGTTCCAAAATCATTTTTAAACCTTCTTGAACAACGAAGTATTTATGATAGCTGGGGAGGTTCGCCTTATGGGCCCCATTCCACGTGGTATCTTGCGCACCCGGCTTTTAGCGTTTTTGTCGCTTCTTGGTTCTCCTTTTTTTCTTCATGGACAAGCTATTGGTTGTTTAGCATTTTTTCACTAGTAATAATGGGGTTTTGCGGGTATTTGATCTCAAAAAGAACAACCGATTTTTTGAATAAAAGATTAAGCTATTTCTTTTTATTATGTGCTTTTCCTACCTATTGGATGTTATATGTCGGTAACATGCATGCTCCATTGGTTTTATCGATTACACTTATCCTTATCGGTATATTCGAACATACTTATGAAACAAATATTAAACAGGCAAATGCAATGCTTTTTGCTGGCTTACTCATTTCATTTTTTACGAAACCTATTGTTTTGCTGATGCTTCCACTGCTTTTAATAATGAAAGAGACAAGAGCTACTACAATCAAATCTATTCTTATTTATGGCCTTGTTTCTCTTGCTTTTATTTTTATACCTATCCTAAACCCTGAAGCAGTAGGCTTGGACAAACTCATGAGTCTTGATTTTGATTTCATTAAACAGCACATGAATATCTACAAAAACAATTTTGTTTTAAATGAATTCATGAAAGATAATAGTATTCATTGGATCAACCTTATTGCTCAATCGGATTATAAATTAATACACATTGATGTGTTCTCATTGCCTGTATTTGTGGATGTTTTTTTGGGGAAGGAAACGGCAGCTTGGATCTTTAAAATTCCTATATACATTTGTTTCGTATTAACAGTAGCGATAGGATTTATACCTGATAAAAAAATACGGCTAGAAAGTGGTTTATTATTAATAATGGCTATCTCACTAACCTTTTTCTTAAGCTACAATACGGTTTGGGAATATCAATTTACATCTGCTTTGCCGCTCATTGCTTTTTTACCTATCTTAAAAAAGAAAAAAGTTTTTTATGAAAAATTTATTCCGGCAATGCTTATTACGGGGCTGTTTTTTTGTCTCCCCAGCTTGTATTTTCTTTTGCGAAATTGTGATTTATCAAACAGTACTGTATTAACATTGATACATTTTGACAAAATCGTTCCTGCATTTATTTTATTTGCAATAATGATTTGGCAACTACTTGTTGTTATTAGAAAGCATGTGGTTATTTAATAAAAAAAATTACACACAATTAGTCTTTATTGGAGAGCATTTTATTTTTCTCATCCAGCGCCCATGTCAAATTATTCTTGGCAAGCTCATTAGTAGAATCTAGCTGTATTACTTTATTAAAAAGTGTAATCGCATCATCATATTGTTCTTTCATCACAAAGGCAGTACCAATATTATTCAGTGCCATTGTGTTTTCTGGTTCAAGCTTAAATACATTGTTCCAGATTGTAATACTTTTATCATAATCACCAATTTTAAAATGATTCAATCCATAATTAATATAAAAATCAACATTCAATTTATCTGGTGACGCATTTTCTTGCTTTTTAATCTCGTTCAACACTTTATTTTTTTCATCAGTCGCCCATGCAAGATTATTTTTTGCCAATTGAAATCCCCCATCTAATTCGAGTGCTTTATTGCAAGCATCAATCCCGTTTTGATACTGTTGCAACATGGTAAATGCAACACCTAAATTATTATATACAGCAACATTTGTTGAATCAAGCTTTATGGCTTTTTTTAAATAACTAATGCTTTTCCCAGGCATCCCATTATTAATATAACCCATTGAAAGATTGATTAAATTGTCGAGAGTTGGTTTTGCTTTTGCTAAAGTCTCCAATGCTGCTATGTCAGTATTGGCAGGCAATAAAGTTTCTTGAGGTTTTTCTGCTTTCTTTAGATTACGTGTTTTTATGTACAAGTATCCTAGCGGAAAAATAAAGAGGAATGCAACAAATAAAGTGAAGACTGTTTTTTTTTGTTTGGAGTACATATTTGTTTTTTCGTAAGCCTTTCGGCACCTACTTTAAAGCTCTTAAAGCAAAGAGGTTTGTACCCAGCAGACTATGTATTAATTTAAAAATTTCTTAATATTCAAATATATAACGAAATTTGGACGAATACAGCATTATTTTATAATTTTGCACATACAACACACCAAACAAATGTTAAATCAAGCTACTGAACATTTATCTATAAAAAAAACGATTATTTATCTTTTATTATTGGCTGTTTTTGTAACGCTTGTTTACTCCAACCATTTCAATAATTCATTTCATTTTGATGACTCTCATACTATTCAGAATAATTTATTTATTCAAGACCTCAATAATATCCCACTGTTCTTTCAAGACGGAACAACTTTCAGCTCCCTTCCTTCTAACCAATCTTACAGGCCAATTGTAAGCACATCGTTGGCAATCGACTATTGGCTTGGCAATGGCTATAACTTATTTTATTTCCATTTTTCCACTTTCGTACTTTTTCTACTTCAAGGACTATGCATGTTCTTTTTCTTTTTTAAACTTTTAAATAACACTTATAAACACAGTTGGAATTTTCACATTGCAATAACAGCCGTTGCATTGTATTTGCTTCATCCAGCAAATGCGGAAACGGTAAATTATATCATTGCCCGCTCCGACATACAATCTACTTTCTGTGTAATTCTGGGTTTTTGTATATACATGTACTCCCCTTTTTGCAAAAAAACATTTTTGTACTTACTGCCTATTGCAATAGGAATCTTAGCAAAACCAACTGCGGCAATGTTCGCTCCCATATTTTTTGTATACATTCTTTTGTTCGAGCAAAAAATGAGTTTAGCAGATATTTTCAGAAAACAACATTTCAAACAACTTATTTTAGCAATTAAAACTACGTTGCCTGCTTTTATTATTTGCGGCTTAATGTATCTTCTTATTGATAAGCTAACGCCTAATACATGGGTTCCCGGTGGCTCATCTACATTCAATTATTTGATTACTCAACCTTATGTAATCGTTCATTATTTTACTACCTTTTTTCTTCCTATTGAACTAAGTGCTGACACAGACTGGCTTCCACTGGAGAGCATATGGCATCCCACTTTCTTTATAGGAGTTGCATTTATTTTTACATTAATCTACATCGCATTTAAATTTTCTAAAGATGAAAAATCACGTCCCATTAGCTTTGGTATACTTTGGTTCTTTTTAGCATTGTTTCCTACGAGTATTATTCCATTGTCGGAGGTATTAAATGACCATCGCATTTTTTTCCCATATGTAGGTCTTGTTATTGGAGTTTGTCAAACTGTTTCATTGCTTTTGCTTTCATATAAAAAGCAACTTGATGCATTAAACATTAACAAGTCTGTACTTCTCGCCTGCTTACTTGTTATCATGGGCGGATATGCTTATGGAACGTATCAACGAAATATTGTTTGGCATACAGAAGAAAGCTTGTGGTTAGATGTTACTAAAAAAAGCCCGAATAATGGCAGAGGGTTAATGAATTATGGTTTATCAAAAATGAGGGAAGGAGATTATGCCGAAGCTGATAAATATTTCACTCTGGCATTAGCGGTATCACCTTATTATTCATTCTTACATATAAATATGGGCGTCTTAAAATCCGCTCAAGGAGATGATGCTGCTGCCGAAGCTTTTTTTAAAAACGGAATCCGTTATGGACCGAACTATCCTGGCTCCTATTATTTTTATGGAAAATTTTTATCATCTAAATCACGACATAAAGAAGCAATTGATCTTTTAGTAAAAGCAATAGAGTTGTCTCCCGCTCATACTGATGCCCGATCACTGCTGATGAATGAATATTCTGAAATAGAAGAATGGGATAAACTAGCGGCATTAGCAAATACTACATTACAGATAAATCCCGGCAATCAACAAGCTTTACTTTCACTTGACGCTGCTCTTAATAAAAAGGGTAAAATTGAAATTGCATTGAATGATATAAAAAAAGATCCTACTGCAGATAAATATTTAAACTTGAGCCTGATGTATTATCAAACTGAAAAATATCAGGAATGCATTGATGCTGCCAGCGAAGCAATCAAAATCAAATCGGACTTTGCAGAAGCTTATAATAATATTGGCTCTGCTTATAATGTATTGAAAAAGTGGGATGATGCTATCATTGCTTTTGAAAAGGCACTTAAAATAAATCCAAATTTTGAATTAGCAAAAAATAATTTATTTGTTGCACAAAAAGGAAAAAACGATCTGAATGCAATAGAGAAATTTTCTAAAGAAAAACCGTCATCCGATAATTATATAAACTTAAGTCTTGCATATTACAATCAAGGGTTATATGAAAAATCGATTGAAGCATGCCAAAAGGCCATTCAATTAAAACCTGACAATGCCAATGCATACAACAACATTGCTGCTTCTTATTGTGAACTAAAAAATTGGGACAAAGCAATTGAGGCCTGCACAAAAGCTTTACAAATTGATCCTACACATCAACTCGCGACAGGAAATTTGAATTGGGCAAAAGATGAAAAATCAAAAATAAATAAACAGAAATGATAATCATTACAGGAATTACAGGTGGAATTGGAAATTTTTTATTTAATAAATTCTCTGAAGCTGGCGAACAAATTATTGGAACCTATCATTTGAATAAACCTGAAGGGAAACAATATGAAAATACTATTCAACTAGACATTACCGATTTTTATTCAGTTGAAAAATTTATTGCTTCTATACAATCGAAATCAAAAGAAATTACCTTGATTAATTGTGCCGGAGTTAGCGCAAATGCATTTGCTCACAAATCAAGTGTGGAAGAATGGACAAATGTGATTCAAGTAAATTTAACAGGGACGTTTCATTTAATTCGTGCTGTTTTGCCTGTGATGCGTGAACAAAATTTTGGCAGAATTATTAATTTATCGTCCATTGTTTCTCAAAATGGAGTAATGGGAACGAGTGCTTATGCTGCTTCTAAAGCTGGAATAAATGGAATGATAAAAAGCATTGCATTAGAAAATGCTCAAAAAGGAATCACTATCAACAATATTAATTTAGGATATTTTAAAGTAGGAATGATCAATACCGTTCCGAAAGAGATACAAGAAAAGATAAAATCAAAAATTGCTTCAAATGAATTCGGTGACCCTGAGAATATTTTTAGCACTGTTCAATATATTCGAAACACGTCCTATTTGAATGGAAGTTGTGTGGATTTGAATGGTGGACTTGTTTAAAACTGATGTGCTGATTAGTTGATGAGCTGATGTCCAGATTAAAAGAATGAAATAGTATTATAATAGTTGCATTCATTTTTCCAAAAAATAAACATTCTAGATATTCATAGTCCCATCAGCACATCAAAAAATCAGCACACCAGCACATCATTTCACCTTCTCTTTCAGCAAAGCAATATCCTGCGCCAATTGCTTGTTTTGTGATTGCAACTTAGAAA
>CAYWAV010000002.1:58855-109761 GCA_964456225.1 uncultured Chitinophaga sp.
TTCAGCAAAGCAATATCCTGCGCCAATTGCTTGTTTTGTGATTGCAACTTAGAAACCACCACACTCAAGTGGAGCAAATAAATAAATATAGCAAAGATTGCCGCAGTAAAAACAAGGTTGGGTGCAGCATACACACCAACAATATTTGAAACTACATCCAAACCATTTCTCCAAAAAGAAAAGAGCACCAAAATAACGGTACACACAATCCAAACAATAGAATACTCTTCACGAAGCTTTCCCTTTATGATCAATCTTACAATGTAAAGTAAAAACAATATGCTGATTGCAATTGCGATGATTTGAATTCTTGCCATGATTTTATTTTTTGAATTTGATTCTTATAAAAGTATAAATAATTGCCAAGGTAACTTTAAACATATAATAAACAGAAGAAACAGTACCAATAGACGAAACACCACCTTGACGCTCTTTCATATTCACTGGCACTTCTCCAATTTTTAATTTATTTAAGGAATACAAAACAATTGCTTCCGGCTCCGGGTATTCATCCGGATAATATTCACTTACAATTTCTAAGGCTTTTTTATTGATGAGTCGAAACCCTGAAGTACTATCATTCACAACAACTCCTACCAAAAACCGATTCAGCCATTTAAAATAATTTATTCCCATTCGTCTGACTAAAGAAGATTGAAATCCTTCTTTTGAAACAAAACGAGAACCTATAACTACATCTAAATTATTTTCTTTAATAGCATTTATCAGTTTAGGAATTTCAGATGCAGGATGCTGTCCGTCTCCATCAATTTGAATTGCAAAATCAAATCCATTTTCAAAAGCATATTTGAACCCTGTTTGCACAGCACCACCAATTCCTAAGTTTATAGGTAGATCGAGTGCAACACAATTTAATTTTGAAATAATTTCAGATGTAGAATCTTTGGAACAATCGTTTACAACAACTACGGTAATCGATAGATTTTGTATTTGAGCAGTTTGAAGAATATCGTTCACTACAGCAGTAATTGCTTTTTCTTCATTGTAAGCGGGAACTATGGCTGCTATTTTCATTCTTTTAGTTCAAAGTTGAAAGCTCAAAGTTCAAAGCAAATGGATAGCATTTATGCTCAAGCTCTATCAAAACCAACGTTGAACTTTCCAACTTTAAACTTTAAACTTTTATATAATGCCTTCTTTCAGCAAATCATGCAAATGCACAAAACCATGATACTTTCCTTTGTCAGTCACAATCAATTGTGTGATATTAAACTTTTCTAACAGTTGCATTGCATTTACAGCCAATTCTTCTGCTTCAATTTGTTTAGGAGTTTTATTCATAATGTCGGCCGCTTTCAAATTGCTAATTGCATCTGTTTTTTCAAGCATTCTACGTAAATCACCATCCGTAATTACACCTACTAAATTTCCATTTTCAACTACAGCAGTTGCGCCTAAACGTTTGGAAGATATTTCCATGATGACTGATTTTATTGAATCATCGGGCTTAACAATTGGCCTTTGGTTTTGTGATGCAATATCGCCAACTTTCAAATAAAGTTTTTTTCCTAAAGCGCCACCTGGATGATATTTTGCAAAATCACTACTTGTAAAATCTCTGCAATCCAATAAACAAACAGCCAAAGCATCACCCATTGCGAGCTGAGCCGTTGTACTTGAAGTAGGTGCAAGATTGTTCGGACAAGCTTCTTTTTCTACCGTAGAATTCAAAACATAGTCTGCTTGTTTAGCTAAATAGGAATCTATATTTCCTACCAAAGCAATCAATTTGTTTCCTCCCGTTTTTAATAAAGGTACGAGCACTTTAATTTCGGGAGTGTTGCCACTTTTAGAAATGCAAATAACAACATCGTCCTTTTGGATTGTTCCTAAATCACCATGAATTGCATCAGCTGCGTGCATAAATATAGATGGCGTTCCTGTTGAGTTCAAAGTAGCCACAATTTTTTGAGCAATAATGGCACTCTTTCCAATACCCGTAATAACTACCCTTCCCTTTGATTCATATATTAGCTTTACAGATGCCACAAAGTCATCATTGATGTAATTTTGCAGGTTTCTAACCGAATCTGCCTCAATATTTAAGGTACTTATAGCTAGGTCTTTTATTTTATCGATGGATTTATTCACTTCGTAGGACATTTAAAATAAAGTAGAGAAATGTTTGTCTGATTAACAATTTTTTATTATATATTTACATTAGATATTTAGAAAACGATTATTTATTGATTCCTATATATAAAGGTATAAAAATAGTTCATTTTACAGATAATCTCACATAAACATTAATTTAAAAAAACAGGTATTGAAAACGATCGATGTTGAAACATCCCTACTAGACTGCTTACAGAAATATTTTGGATTTAAAAAATTCAAAGGACCACAAGAGGCAATCATAGCAAGTTTGATGGAAGGTAAAGACACCTTTGTAATTATGCCAACTGGTGGTGGTAAATCATTATGCTATCAATTGCCCGCATTAGTTAGTGAAGGAACAGCCATTATTATTTCCCCGCTTATTGCTTTAATGAAGAACCAAGTAGATGCATTGCGCAACTTTGGAAATGAAGAAGGCATTGCTCACTTCTTAAATTCATCTCTTACAAAAGCTGAAATCACGAAAGTGAAAAAAGACATTACTGACGGAAAAACAAAACTTTTATATGTTGCTCCAGAAAGTTTAACCAAAGAAGATAATATTGCATTTTTTAATGAAATAAAAATTTCATTTTTTGCGATTGATGAAGCACATTGTATTTCGGAGTGGGGGCATGATTTCCGTCCGGAGTATAGAAGACTAAGACCGATTATAGAAGAGATTGGTAAAGTGCCTATTATTGCATTAACTGCAACCGCAACGCCAAAAGTTCAACAAGACATTCAGAAAAATTTAGGCATGAGCAGTGCCAACCTTTTTAAATCATCCTTCAACCGTTCTAACTTATATTATGAAGTTCGTCCGAAAGTGAATGTGATCAAAGAGATCATCAAATACGTAAAGACACAACAAGGAAAATCAGGAATAGTATATTGTTTGAGTCGTAAGAAAGTGGAAGAACTTGCTTCAACACTGCAAGTAAACGGAATAAAAGCATTACCATATCACGCTGGACTAGAAGCAAAAGAAAGAGCAAAAACACAAGATGCTTTCTTGATGGAAGATATTGATGTGATTGTTGCAACAATTGCTTTCGGAATGGGAATTGACAAACCCGATGTACGTTTTGTAATTCACCATGATATACCAAAATCATTGGAAGGGTATTATCAAGAAACTGGTCGCGGTGGACGAGATGGCGGAGAAGGTAATTGTGTTACTTTTTATAGTCACGATGACATTGTGAAGTTGGAAAAATTCATGAAAGGAAAACCAGTTGCTGAACAAGAAATTGGAAAACAATTATTGACAGAAACGGTTTCATATGCAGAAACATCAAGCTGTAGAAGAAAATTTCTATTACATTATTTCGGAGAAGAGTTTGATGAAAAAGGATGTGGTGGAATGTGTGACAATTGTCGAAACCCAAAAACAAAATTTGATGGAATGGATGATATTGCCTTGGCAATTGACGTTGTTACCGATGTAAAAGAAAAATTCAAAACAAAAGATGTTATCAATATCTTGTTAGGTAATATTACATCAACCGTTAAAGCATACAAACAAAATGAGTTAGAATGTTTCGGAAAAGGAACGGAAGATGATAAGAACGAAAAATATTGGAATGCGATTTTCCGTCAAGCATTAGTATCCGGATTACTTTCTAAAGACGTAGAAAATTACGGCTTATTAAAAGTAACCAAAGAAGGAGAAAAGTTTTTGGACAAACCATACAGTATGATGGTAACCAAAGATCACGATTATGAAGGAACAGAAACTGAAGATGATGACGGACCATCAGGTGGCGGAGGAAAAGGCGGCTCAGGCGCTGATGAAATTCTATTTTCTGCTCTAAAAGACTTATTGAAGCAAACTGCTAACAAATTAAAATTACCTCCTTATGTTATATTCCAAGAAGTTTCTTTGGAAGAAATGGCGATACAGTATCCAATTAAAATGGATGAGTTGGTAAATATTACTGGTGTTGGACAAGGGAAAGCACAAAAATTCGGAAAACCATTTCTTGATTTAATTTCTAAATATGTAGAAGAAAACGAAATTGAGCGACCATTGGATATGGTTGTAAAATCAATCGTTAACAAATCAGGATTAAAAGTTTACATCATCCAAAACATCGACCGTAAGCTACCTTTAGAAGACGTTGCAAAAGCAAAAGGCTTGAGTTTGTCGGATTTGATTATGGAAATTGAAAGCATTGTTCACTCTGGAACAAAAGTAAATATCAGTTATTATATCAACGATATTATAGATGACGACAAGCAAGAAGAAGCATTGGCCTATTTTAAAGAATCCGATTCTGATTCTATTGCGGAAGCATTAAAAGAATTAGGAGAAGATGAATACACTGAAGAAGAAATTCGATTGATGCGAATTAAATTCATGAGTGAATTTGGAAATTAATTTTTGATTGTGATTTGCAAAAGCCCTGTTATCAAATGATATCAGGGCTTTTTGTTTTACTTGTTTTTGGAGAAACAAATAAATTACTTTTTCCTTGACAGCAATTTTGCATTTTTCTCATCTTTAATCGATGAGTTAATACCGCTGAGAATGGATTGCATAGAATAAAATATAAAATACCTATATCTATTATGTTCAACATAAATAGGAGAAACACGCACAATACCACTTTTCCCTGGATTACTGTCTAACACAATCAGTTCATTTGCAAAAAAGGTTTTTACTTTATCTACTAATTTAGGTTTCTCGGCACCTTTATTTATTACTTCCACTTTAAGATCATTGTAAATAAATTCCATTGTTCCGGTTGAAAAATCGTCATTTGCTACGTAAGAAAAATTTGCTGACTTTAAATAACCGCTGGTAAATTTTAGGTTTTTTGAAGCAGGAATAACTGAATTAAAAGAAACCATTGACATCGAATTAAGACTACCAGAAGCAATAAAGTACTCTTTCGTAGAACTTAAAGGAAAAGCATATCGTCCGGTAAACTTTCCTTCGTTCATGAAATCTGCGCTTACTTCTATATTTATGCTACTCTTATCTGAATAGGATAAAGTATCATTATACATTCCGGTAATAATTCCATTAAGCTTGTTTATAATCACTTTCCCCGTTGAAGGCTGATTCGCATTTCGTTCTTCATAAGTAATTTCTCCTTCCTTCATTTCAATAGTATCTATAGCCACAAAAAATGGGAGACTTTTCAACATTGCTTGAGGAGATTCACGAACAATGGGCGCCAGAGGCAAAGTGTTGTCGCGATGAATTTTAATATTACATCCTAAAAGATTTACTTTATTAATCACAAGCCAGTTATATTCAAAAAACAATTGAACATCAATTTTTTGGCAACTCACTTGAGCAGCAATAACGTTTATCCTGCTTATTTGACGGCCAGCTTCTTCGGCAAATTCTTTTTTATCAAAATTAGGTATTAATTGCAAAGAATCTACAATCAACGTAGAATCCTTGAAAGATGCATGCAACCTTTTTCCATACAACATATATAATCCATCACCCAACTGATAGGAAAATTTATTCATGACTGCCTCAAACTTTTCAGCAGAAAATAATTTATTTTGTTTATCTGTTTCTTCATTAACAATGAAATTTTTTATTGAAATGCTAATATCGGCTGAAGAAAACACAGCCGAAGTATCGATGCCGTTTTTATAGATATTAAATTTTGAATTCATTATATCAATTTGACCAACTGAAATAGAATTCAATGTTTTTGAGAAAGTAGAATATAAGCTGAAGCTCGACAAAAGAGAATCATTTTTCTTATTGTGAAATTGCTCTAATCCTTGAAATATTGAAATCTGTGGCTCATCACATTCAACTCTTTCAACAATCAAATCGTTATCGCTAAAATAGGAGGAAATAGAAAAATTGATAATCTTGAGACTTTTAGTCTTAAAAACATACTGTGCTTTAGGATGAAAAACATTCTTTGATGGAGCTATTATTAAGTTATCTACCGTAATGCTCCGAGTCCATGGATTCATAGACAACCCATCTAGCGATAAAACATATTTGCCGTTGCTCGATTCAGACACTCGTTCTTTAACATATTCAATTATTTTTTTATTGAAATAAACGTTCATCAGTATCCAAATAATGACCGTGAATCCTACAAAAAATAAAATAAAATATAATAAAATTCGGAGTGCTTTCGATTTTACATTTTTATTCATTTACAAATATGGAACAATTAGCCTTAAAATATTTACATAGTTTATTGATTAAGTTACATGATTCACACATTGCATAAAATCACATTCGATAGCTCATTAAATGTCCTATATTTGTTGCTTGCAAAGGTTATTGACAACAACAATCAATGCTCCATTTTTGCTAAACTAATGAGTAAAGTCGTTTCTATTTTTAAAAAAGTTTTTAAATTCACTCTATGGACAATAGTTGGCTTTGTGCTTATATTTTTCGCACTCGCTATTCTCATACAGGTTCCTAGCATTCAAAGAAAAATCGTTAATTATGCAACTTCTTTTGTCAGCGGGAAAACCCATACTAGAGTTGAGATAGAAAAAATAAGCATCTCATTTCCTAACGGAGTGACTATTGAAGGTGTTTATCTTGAAGATCAAAAAAAAGACACTTTATTATTTGCAGAAACAATAAAAGCAAACATATCATTAAAAGACTTAATAAATAAAAAAATACACTTAAGCTCTGTTTCTCTCGAGCAAATAAATTTGAGTCTGGATCGCAGTTCCGGAGATTCGCTCTTTAACTATAACTTTTTATTAACTGCTTTTGCTGATACCACAAAAAAAGAAGAGTCGAAAGAAAAATCCAAATGGAAAATAGCAGTAGATGATGTAAACCTTAAAAACATCCGTTTAAACTACGCAGATAATTATGGAGGAACGAACTTATCTGCAGATCTTCAATCTTTAAGAATAAAGATGGAATCCATCGACATGGAAAAATCAATTTTCAAAATAGATGAATTACTCGTTGATCATTTAACAGCAGAAATTATAATAGAAGAATCAAAAAACAAAAAACAAAAAACTGGCGAGGGTAATTTGCCCACAATTACAGCTAATAAAATACAAATAAGCAATACAAATTTCTATTATGGAGATTCAATAAGTAATCAATCTTTAATAGCAAGCATACGTTTGTTAAAACTCAAAGACGCGTTCACCGACTTGCAGAACCAAGTGATTAACATGGATAACATCACTTTACGAAGCAGCAATATTAGATTTAACAGAAATGACAGCATGCCATCAACTATAACAGCTGCTACAAATGTTAAACAAAAAGATTGGAAAATTTTAGTTAAAAACATTGAATTGGACGACAATTCATTGGCCTATATGCTCACAAACAAATCTGTTAAGAACAAGATGTTTGATGCCGGACATATGGATTACAGACACTTATTTCTTGAGGCACATCATTTTCAATATTCTGGATCTCAAACAAAGGTTTCAATAAAAAAATTTAAAACAATAGATCAGAATGGCTTTTCAATAACAAAATTTGAAACAGATTTTAATATGGATCAGCATACGATTACTGCACACAAATTAAAATTAAAAACAAACAATTCATCCATAAATGCTGACTTAGAGATAAAGTATGAATCCTTAACATCCCTCAAAGATTCACTCCCCTATATGTTGGTGAACGCTGATTTAAAGAATGTGAAAGTAAAAAACAGAGACATTCTCTATTTTGCTCCTGAACTAAACAAACAAACATTTTTTCAGGACACTACTAATATCTCAACCATTTCCGGGACAATCAACGGCCCTCTAAATAATCTTAAAGGCAAAAATATTTTAATTACCACAGGACAAAATACAATTGTGAAGACGGATTTTATTATTGCAGGCCTGCCAGAAATTAAAACAGCTTATTTCAATTTTCCGAATCTGAAAGTAAATTCAGGGAAAAGAGATATTGCCATGATGGCGGGTCCTCTAATACCCAAAACAATAGACTTGCCAGAGAACATCAGCATGCAGATTGTTTTTAATGGTCTTTTGAAGTCATTTAAATCAACCATGGGCATGAGCAGCACTTTTGGCGCAGCTCATTGGTTTGCGACAATTGATAAAAATGAAAATTTCAACAGCAAAATAAGCACAACAGGTTTTGATCTGGGGAGATTATTAAAAAATTCAGAGCTATTCGGTCCGGTAACATTAACTGCAGAAACAAGCGGTCATGGTTTGGACAAACAAACTATTCAAGCTAAAATAAAGGCAGATGTATCTGAGGTTTATTTGAATAAATACAATTATCATAACCTATCAGTGGATGGCGACATCAAAGGTCAGAAATTTGAAGGGAAAATTGATCTGGATGATAAAAATGCAGTCTTTAATTTTGAAGGTCTGGTAAATTTAAATGCTAAGGAAGAACAATATAAGTTCCGTTTAATTGTGGAAGGAGCAGATCTGAAAAAGCTTCATTTAACAGAAAACAACATTCAAATAGGGTTAACCGCAATATCTGATCTGAAAGGAGGAGCGGCAAATGAAATAAATGGTAAAGCAGGAATTACAAAAATAGTTGTTACACACGCAGGCAAAAAATATGTTTTAGATTCGGTACTCGTAGCATCTATTAATGAGAAACGGAAAAGTGAATTAAATGTCAACAGTGCTCTAATTGATATAAAGTATAACGGGACATTTTCCCCTGCAGACCTACCTAAAGAATTAAACAGATTTATTAATAATTATTTTTCGTTCTCCAGCACTGAGAAATTAGTAAAGAAAACTGAACAACAAAATTTTAGTTTTGAGATCCAACTGCACAATCACCCCATTCTATCAGAAGTATTTCTTCCCCAATTAAAAGAGTTTGAACCTGGAGTAATTACAGGAAGTTTTGATGCTGATAAAAGTGAATTAAAATTAACTGCAGATGTAAGAAAAGTGGTGTATGGGAACACTGAAATTAATGATATACTACTAGACATAAATTCCGACACCACTGTATTGAATTATAAATTATCCTGTAGCAATCTTTCTAATTCAGATATTAAGCTTGATAATTTTATGCTGGATGGGAAACTGGCTGACAATAGCTTGTTTGTAAACGCATCATCAATTGATGAAAAACAAAATAAAAAGCTTATGGTTCGCTCACAAATAATCAAGAATGGAGGCAATTATAAATTAACACTTGACCCAAAAGAATTCTATCTGATGAACGAACGCTGGGATATTGCTTCAGATAACTATATTGAATTTGGGAAGCCAGGATTTTTGATTCACCATCTTTTTATAAACAAAGCAGAAAGTCAGATAAATATTGCTTCCGTAAACGATAAATTCAATGATGACTTAAACATAGCCATAAATAATTTTCAACTGAATGATATTTCGGGAATCATAGAAAAAGACACCAGCCTCATTAAAGGAAGGGTGGATGGAAATGTACTGCTGAAAAGAGTAAACAACACTTATGGATTAATAGCTGATGCTAAGATAAGCGACTTATACGTCCGTGAAGTACCTGTTGGAGATTTGGAAGTAAAAGCAAAAAATCCAGCTGCAGAAAAATTTGATATTGAGATGAGTTTGTCGGGAAAAGAAAATGATATTAAAGCGAATGGTTACTATATTCCAAAAGGAGGAGAAAATTCTATTAACATAAAGCTCGACATGCAATCGCTTTCACTCAAAACAGTAGAAGCATTTTCGATGGGAAATATAACAAATGCTTCTGGGAACAGTAAAGGAAATTTTCTAATTACCGGCAACGCCACTTCCCCAGACATAACTGGCGAATTAGTCCTTAACAATGTTATGTTAACACCTACGGCATTAAACAACCCTCTGGAGTTCAAAAATGAAACGATTCAACTACGGAAAGACGGTATTTATTTTACTTCTTTCACAATTTTAGACGTTGACAAACACCCAGCTGTTATAAATGGAAATGTTAAAATGCAACATTTCAAAGATCTTGTTTTTGCATTAGATGTGAATACACAAAACTTTCTATTATTCAACACAACGGCTAAAGACAATGAAGAATTTTATGGGCGCATGATCATTGACAGTAAAATAGAGTTAAGTGGTCCAATAGCTCTTCCTGTAGTGAACGCCAAAATAAAAATGAAGAAAGGTTCAAATTTCACTTTTGCCGTTCCAGAAAAAAAGCTTAACACTGACAAAGGGGAAGATGTGGTGGAGTTTGATGATTCTGTAAAGCTAAATCCTATCCTTGCTAGAGGCACAAAAAAACAAAAACAAAAAAGCAAGCTAATAGGTTATGAGATCTCATCCATTATTGAAATAGATAAACAAGCAACACTTCGTTTATTAATGGATCCGTATTCTACCGACTCGTTGGTAGTTAGAGGCGAAGCAGCATTAAGTTTTTCAATAGACAAAAGTGGAAAAATGAGTCTGACAGGAGCGTACAATTTAAATGATGGAAGCTACCTGGTATCTTTAGAATCGGTGATGAAAAGAAAATTCGATATTGATCCTGGCAGCACGATTATTTGGAATGGAGCTCCTCTGGATGCAGAAATTGTTATAAATGCAACCTATTCGGTGAGAGCAGCGCCTATTGATTTGGTCTCGGACCAAATGTCGGGTTTAACCGAAGCAGAACAAAGCGGCTATAAGCAACGGTATCCATTTTTAGTTCATTTAAAATTGCGGGGTGAGATCTCTCATCCTGAAATCAGTTTTGAGATCCAATTAAGACCGGAAGACAGAGGTATTTTAGGCGGTGCGGTAAATGCAAAACTGAACATGCTAAATGAAGATCCGTCAGCATTGAATAAACAAGTTTTTGCACTTTTGGTATTGGGCAGGTTCATTCAGGAAAATCCACTTCAAACAGAAACGAATGCAGCTTCTGCAGTAGCACGAACAACAGTTGGAAAATTTTTATCAGCTCAATTGAATCAACTGAGCTCCAAAGTTGTTCCAGGAGTTGAATTAAATTTTGATGTACAATCTTACGATGAATATACAACCGGGCAAGAAGAAGGAAGAACAGAAGTGGACATCAGTGTAAAAAAACAACTTTTTAATGAACGACTTTCTGTGCAAGTTGGAGGATCAGTGGATGTGGAAGGAGAAAAAGCAAAACAAAATTCTGCAAGTGATATTACAAGTGACGTTACGCTGGAATATAAGCTAACAAAAGATGGTCGTTATCGATTAAAAGGGTTCAGACATAATCAATACGAAGGTGCGATTGAAGGCCAATTAGTTGAAACAGGGGCTGGCATTTTGTATGTGCGCGATTTTAACACTTGGAAAGAGGTTTTTAACAAGAAAGCAAAAACGGATTCATTAAAAACAACAAACAATAATGATACGATCAATACTAAATAAATATTATCTGATCATCATTCCTTTTCTACTAGCGGCATGCAGTGGCACGAAGCACTTGCCTCCCGGAGAAAAGCTGTATACCGGTGCGACAATAAAATTGGAATCAAGCGACAAATTAAAGAGTAGAAAAAAAAGAGCTATTAAAGTAAGTATGGAAATAGCATTACGCCCAAAACCTAATAAAAGTTTTTTAGGCATGCGTCCGAAATTATGGATGTATATGAAAGCGGGAGAAGATCCAAAAAGTAAATTTAAAAAATGGCTTCAAAAAAACGGTGAAGCTCCCATTTTAATGAGTAGTATCAAACCAACTGCAACAGCTGCAATTATTGATGCAAAACTCTTTAATGTGGGCATTTTTAAAAGCTATACAGAATTCAAAGTGATTGAAAAGAAACGTAAAGCAAAAGTAATTTACGTCAGTCGTATTCATAAACCCTATACGATTGAAGATCTTGTATATTCCATATCTGATGACAGCATAAGTCATATAATTCTTAAAGACCAGGAAAAATCAATAATAAAAAAAGGAGATGACTATAGTCTTGATAAATTAAAAGCTGAGCGGATACGGCTTGACATCTTATTAAAAAACAATGGGTACTTTTATTTCAATCCCGATTACTTGCTTTTTAAAGCAGACACTTCAGAACTGAAGCACAATGTAAGATTCAAGCTGACTTTAAAAGACAGCGTCCCTAAAAATGCATTGATTGCCTATCGCATAAACAACGTGTATATCGATCAGGAGTATTCCTTAACGGATGAGGCAGCTAACAAATCAAGGGATACATTCCGTTTTGAGAATACTGTTTTTTACGGCAAAGAATCAGAAATGAAAATACGGCCGAAAGTCATTTTGAGATCAGTTTATTTAAAAAAGCATGAGATCTATTCAAGAAAGAACCACAACATAACACTTAACCGATTGATGTCGATGGGAAATTTCAAATTTGTTCGAGTAAAATTCAATGACAGCGACACTATTGCTTCCGGATATTTGGATGTGACCATTTTAATGACTGCAATGCCTAAGCGCACAATCAGGGCTGAAGTGGATATTGTTTCAAAATCAAACAACTATACAGGTCCAAGAATGAATTTGAATTTCTTAAACAGAAATACGTTTAACGGTGCTGAATTGCTTAATGTAAATATGGCGGGATCCTATGAAGTTCAGCTAAGCGGAAAAAACAAAAATTTATTTTCTTACTCTTTAAATCCACAAGTAGAGTTATATTTTCCACGTTTCATTCTTCCTTTTAAAATAAAAAGAACAAACAGTCTGTATGTTCCAAGAACACGCATCTCTCTTTCTTATACTTATTTAAAAAGAGTTTCATACTTTGATATGCGTACATTACAATTTATTTATGGATACAAATGGAAAGAGGACATCCGGAAAGAGCATGAATTAAACCCGATAAGTGTCAGCTATAGCTCTATTGCTAATAAGTCGGCTGCATTTACTGAATTACTAGATTCAAATCCTTTCTTAAAAAAAAGCTATGAAGAACAATTTATAGCAGGTGGTAGTTATTCTTACACTTATAACGAACAGGTATTATCTGAAAAAAAGATTCAATATTTTTTACATTTGACAGCTGAAGGTTCAGGAAATACTTTTTCATTGGCAAAAACAATTGGCGGAGAAAAAATATCCTCCGATAATCCCTCCAGAGTAATTGGTTCAATTTATTCTCAGTATGCAAAATTGAGCGTAGATGGCAGAGCATATTATAATTTTGAAGACAAAAATAAATTAGCGCTCCGAATTTTTGCAGGTGCTGCTAAACCTTATGGAAATTCATCTACATTGCCTTACTCCAAGCAATTTTTCAGCGGTGGACCAAATAGTATTCGAGCATTTCATATTAATTCGGTTGGTCCGGGAACCTATCAGCAAAATGCTGACAATAGAGGTTTTTTACAATTGGGTGGCGATATAAAACTGGAAGGAAATATAGAATATCGTTTTAATATCATTCGTTTTTTTAAAGGTGCGCTTTTTGCTGATGCCGGAAATATCTGGTTATTAAAATCAAATCCTGCTAATACAGCAAAACCTTTTTCATCTTCAAATTTTTATAATGAATTAGCAGTTGGAGCTGGAATAGGCTTAAGAATTGATGTCTCCTTTTTCATTTTACGATTCGATTTGGCAACACCTTTAAGAAAACCATGGCTGGATAATAATAAATGGGTAGTTGATCAAATAAACTTCGGAAGCCCTTCTTGGAGAAGTGAAAACCTGATCTTAAATGTAGCCATTGGCTATCCTTTTTAAATGTTGAGATAAAGCAGATAAGAGAACAAAACTAACTAACTTTTCAGTTCATTTAAAGCCAACCATGCCATCAATCCAACACCAATCTCTAAAGCTTGTTCATCTATATCAAACGTGGCAGTATGAACGCCACTTGTAATTCCTTTGGCTTTGTTGCCTGTGCCTAAACGATAAAAACAGGCGGGAACTTGTTGAGAGAAAAATGCAAAATCTTCCGCAGTCATCCGCAAAGGCAATTCTTCTACATTTTCTTTTCCAAGATATTCTTCAGCAGCAAGTCTGGCTTTTTTTGTAGTAACTTCATCGTTCACTAAAAACGGATAACCATGTTCTATGGTGAATTCACACTCCCCTCCCATTTTTTTTGCAACCGACTCGGCCATACATTTCATTTTTGCATGCGCTTCTTTTCTCCAAACTTCATCCATTGTGCGAAATGTTCCTTCCAATTTTACTTCCTGAGGAATTACATTGGTCGCGCCATTTCCAATTATTTTACCAAAAGCTAAAACAGTAGGTGCTTTCTGATCCTGCTTCATAAATGCTTCATTCAATTCCAATAAAATAGCAGAAGCAATCAATAGCGGATTATTATATTCGGCAGGCATGGCAGCATGACCACCTTTACCTTTTACGGTGACATAAATTTCATCGGTACTTGCCATGTACATTCCTGTTCGGAAACCAACCTTCCCAACTTCCATACTTGGAAAAACATGTTGAGCAAAAATACTTTCTGGTTTTGGATTTTCTAAAACACCTTCTTTTATCATCAAAGAAGCACCTCCAGGAAGCTTTTCCTCTCCCGGCTGAAAAATCAATTTTATTGTTCCTTCAAATTCATTTTTTAATTCATTTAAAATTTTCGCAACTCCCAGCAAAGAAGCACTGTGAACATCATGACCACAGGCATGCATCACACCTTCGTTTTTTGATTTATAGTCACAAGTATTTTTTTCCTGAATTGGAAGAGCGTCCATGTCAGCACGCAAAGCAATAGACCTCACCCCAGCCCTCTCCGAAGGAGAGGGAGCAGATTTCGTTCCTTCTATCAAAGCAACAATTCCTGTTTTAACAATTCCTTGTTTAAACGGAATGCCATATTCTTTTAATTTAGAAGCGATATAATTGGAAGTATTAATCTCCTCAAACGATAATTCAGGGTTGGCGTGTAAATGTCTACGAATAGCAATCACTTCAGACAATGATGCTTTGGCAAGTTCTTTAATTTTTTCTTTCACAACTTTTCATATTATTTACCGAAAATCATTTTTAAAGAAAGCAATAATATAATTACTCCGAATACCTTTTTTAGGGTTGTTTGATCTATAGCAATCGAAATTTTAGATCCAAAATAACTACCAATTAAAAACGTACTTGCGATTACAAATGCTGTTTTCCATTCGATATGACCCGCTTGATAATAATTAAACACTCCTAAAATTCCAATCGGCAATAAAAACATAAACAGCACTGTTCCTTGTGCCTGATGCTGTGAATAACCTAAAAAATAAACCAATGCAGGCACAATCACAATTCCTCCTCCGATACCAACCATGCCGCTTAGCATACCAGCAACCAAGCCGAGACACAGCAAAATAACTATTGTTGTCATATTTAATTGAGATTTTTTCAAGAGTAGTAAAAACTTAGAAATCAAGTGAGAGCGATAAATACCAAAGTGGTTTCAGAACAATTCCATCCTGTACTCCCCAAGCTCTGTCAATACGAATAAAGTAACCGAATACTCTACTTCTAACACCCCAACCATAACCACCAACTATTGGATTGTGTTGTGTTTTCAAAGTAATAATTAATGGAGTAATTGAACTACCAACAACTGTGGTGTTTAAAGAATTGTTTTCTGCATAAGGTGAATCACCTGTCCATGCCGTTCCTAAATCTCCAAATCCAATAATTTGAAAGTTTTGAATGAAGTCAGAACGTATCGGTCTCTTGAAAAAATATTTGAAAATAGGGAAACGCAATTCACTGTTTATCACAACAAAGCTGTTTCCGTTTCTAACGTTTTGGTAAAACCCTCTCATGTTGGTAGCTAAGGTTTGATAAGTATAGTTTTGGTCAGTTGCAATATTAGTAGTATTATCAAATTTCGGGTTAAACCAATTATCCACACCACCCATGTAATAAATTAATTTGTTATTTCCAAAGGAGGTACTGGCTGCAATACGGTTCGCCCAAATTAAATCGCGGTGCAATTTTTTATAATTACGCACATCCAATCCAACTACAAAGAAATCCACTTTTGGTATTTCTTTCAAATAATATGCTTTTACTAATCTATCAACACGATTGTAATATTCACCAAATACTTTTGCTCTTGTGCCGTTGTATAAATTCAATCCTTTCTTAATAGTATTGTCAAGCACCCATTCCAACTTCAAGGAACCCCAGTTTTCATATGAGTTCTCACGTTTTAAATTAGTAAGATCCGTACCGGTATATACAATTTTATCGTTACGATAGTTCAAACTTCCTCTCAAGCTGACTACTTCATTAAACGGATACTTTAAAATAAACTTAGCTCCGTGAGTATAAATTTTCACCAATGAATAGCTATCTGCAATATCCAACAAAGATTGACGATGTAAAATTACTTGTTTGTCGATATTTTTAATTCTGTTTTCACGACTTAGAAAGAACTCATTGCTATTTAAATCGCCTGAAAATCGGATACCACCAACAATACGATAATCCTCAAATAAATCACTTACCCCAACTTTAAAAAATGCATTGATTCCCGGATTCAAGTATATTGGACTTCCTCCACCAGCAAATTTCTGGTAGTTTGCATTCAAAAATGAATTGTCTATTTGCGAAACAACATAATCAACAGAATAATTAATGTTGTAATTTTTTTGTCTTGACAAAACAAAATCTGCGCTTGGATTTGCAATTGCCTTGCTCGATGTGTCGCTATTCATTTTAGGTGGCGCTACACCATCTTTAACAGCTTTCGGCTGCTCATTTTCAAACGTATAGTTATTTATATCTACTTCGGTTGAATCTTTCTTTTTAACAGGCTCACTAATGCTGATGACTATTTTTACATTTTCAGCCTTGGGAGTTTCTTTGATATTTTTATCTTTTGCCTGAGCCTCTATTTCTTCTTTGCGCTCAATCCTATCTTTATAATCACGATAAGAAGTATTCTTTAAATTGAGTTTTGGTACCTGAGCAGATGAAACTAATGGAGCAACAAACAATTTATATTTCCCATTCTCATAAATTATTTCTGAAAATTTATTTGCTTTTACATTTATATCCTGCTCAATAATATTACGCTTATAATTGCTAATAGGATAAGAAGAAACCACTGTCCGATAATGTTCCGAAGTATCAACATAAGCAATAACGCTATCGAAACGGGCGATGTAACGATTGCGAATTCCATTCAAATCACTCAGATAAGAAATATGAGTGCTGTCATAATCTGCTGGATAAATCTCATCAATATGAGGAGTATTGGTCACACGCTTCAATATCCTTGACTTACTTACATTGTCGAAAACAAACAAATCTTTATTTGCCATTGCCGGCTCTGCTTTTCTTTTGGGATCATGAAACAATGTATCCAATGGTCGGTTTGATGAAAACACAATTTCTTTTGAGTTGTGCACAAAACGAGGAGTAAGATCATCATAAATATCATCTGTGATTTGGTCGTATCCACTTGATGCTGCTATAAAAACGTAAACATCTGTTTGTCCCTTTTTAACAGCCGACATCACAAACTTTTTACCATCGCTATTGTAAGAGTAATCCAATATTTTTTCGAAACCAATGATATTGCGCTCCGTTCTATCTTTTGTTTCCAACTCATAGGTTGTCAACACCAAATAGCTTTTTCGTTCAATCATGTAAGAAAACAATTTTCCACTTGGATGCCATGCTACTAAAGGGAAAGAGCAATCACTCGGACGGTCAATTTTTTGTCCTGACTTTAAAATACGTTTCGCTTTGTTAGTTTGCACATCATACAACCAAATCTTATACTGACCCATTTCATTGGTAGTGTATAACACATAATTCCCATCTGGACTCACTTTCATTTGTCCGTATACACGATCCGCTTTTGGTTTTTTAACTTTTAAAGGCATCTGCTTAGGCATTGCAGCAGCTGTATCTTTTTCAAAATATTTCCCTGTGTATGAGTCGAAACATTCGCTCCATAAATTTTTCACAGAAATTCCCAATACAAACAATGCTGAGTTATCAATATTTCGGCTCACTTTTGTCATGTACAAAATATTCGAAATTACCGCTTCACCGTAATTATCAGCAATGTGTTTCCACAATGCATGTCCCGCATACTTAGCATCATTCCCTTCCAATCGGTTGATGTTTTTATATTTACCATTGGTAATTCCATCTCTTACACGACTATCAATATCGGAGTTCCAATCGCAAGCAACATAATCTACCAAACCTTTAATATACCAATCCGGCAAATTTAGGAGCGTGCTATTTTTCACCATCTCTCTCACATTTCCACCATACATCATTTCATTAATCAACACCTCTGCCAATCCAGAACGAATTTGCGCATCTAGTTTTGCATGATCTCCTTCATAAAATAAAATTACTTTGGAACCCACCACACGAGTAACACCACCAGTGTTATAATCTTCTTCGGTTGAAAGTCCGATATTACTTTGTTTGTAATCCGACTGTTTATTATAAACTATGAATTCTACTTTATCTTCGAACGAATAATCAAATAACTTTTCTACTTTTTCCATCTGTATTTTTGCAGAAACAGAAACGTAGTTTGATAACTCACGACCCTGTTCGTAAAAATAAACATCGTATTTAGGATAGGAATAATAAGTCCAGAAATAACTATCGTATTTTACTCGGTTTTTTCCGAAATCGGTTTGAGAACCACTATAAAATTGTGCGGAGACATTTGTGCTTGACAAAAACACAAATAGTATAAGGAGTAATGCAAATCCTTTTTTATATGTAGAGGTAATAATCGTTCTCACGTAAAATCTTATTAGAATGCTAAAATACTAAATAATGAAGGCAATTACAAGGGACCAGACCTTAATTTTGCTACTTTTATAACGTAATTTTAATGAAAAAAGTATGATTTCTATTCATTCATTCACTTTTAATCCTATTCAGGAAAATATGTACATTCTTTGGGACGAAACCAAGGACTGTATTATCATTGACCCAGGTTGTTATGACGACTCCGAAAGGGCTATTTTGGCAAAATTTATAGCCGATAACCTCTTAAAACCGGTAAAACTCCTAAATACCCACTGTCATTTGGACCATATTTTCGGTAACCGATTTGTGGCTGATAAATACAATCTGAAACTCGAAATCAACAAAAACGACCAGCGTATTTTGGATGCTTTTCAGATGACTTGTGATCTTTACGGAATGAATTGCGATCCTTCACCTCAGCCTTCTGTTTTTTTAGAAGAAGGAGATATTATTGAATTTGGAAATTCTAAATTGGAAATATTATTTACACCAGGACATTCACCGGGAAGTATTACTTTTTTCAATCGAGAAGAAAAATTTATGATAGCGGGAGATGTTTTGTTTTACGGAAGCATTGGAAGAACAGATTTACCAGGAGGAAGTCACGAAACACTAATCAATAACATCAAAACAAAATTGTTTCCCTTGGGAGACGATTTTAAAGTGTATAGTGGTCATGGACCGGTTACTAATATTGGTTTTGAGAGGTTGCATAATCCGTTTTTGATATAAATTTCTCACAGATTTCGCAGATTTTCTCGAATTTTTTGTTTTATCGCGAAGCGTTATTCCGTGCCACTACACGGGATTTACCTGTTATCAAAGGAGAATCCCTGTCACGTAGCCCCCCTTCTCCTTCGGAGAAGGTGTCCGAAGGACGGATGATGTAAAAAACATAAAAAAGTTCTCAAATTGAGAACTTTTTTATACCTTTGTAGTATATGCATGTAATCTCGAGACCAAAACTTATTGAGTTTTGGAAGAAACACCCTGATTCAGCAACTCCGCTTAAAGTGTGGTTCAAAAATATTGAACAAGCCAAATGGAAAAATATCAATGAGCTTAAGCGGGACTTTCCTTCGGCAGATTACGTAGGAGATAATCGGGTAGTTTTTGATATAAAAGGTAATAAGTACCGCATAATTGTATTGATCTTTTTTGATGGTCAGAAAGTATATATCCGATTTGTTGGCACTCACGCTGAGTATGATAGTATCAACGCAAAGACTATTTAAATTGATATTACACGATAAAACACATTATTAAAACATAAAAAAATGAGCACTATTAAACCGGTACGGACCAAGGCAGACTATAAAGCTGCTCTTAAGAGAATAGATGAGCTAATTGCTAGGAATCCTAAAAAAGGAACCGCAATATATGATGAACTGGATGTAATCGGAACACTTGTTTCTGCTTATGAGGATATTTACTTTCCAATTGATTCTCCGGATCCGGTGGAAGCAGTTAAATACGTAATGGAGGAGCAAGGGCTTAAATCAAAAGATCTTATCCCCTTTTTTGGAACTAAGGGACTTGTGTCAGAATTTCTCAATCACAAACGAAGCCTTTCGACTCGTACAATAAAAGCTTTACATGATGGACTGGGACTACCATACGAAGTGTTGCTAGCATAATCACATGCTCAAACCCGGAAAATACCGCCATTACAAAGGCAAAGAATACGAAGTAATTGGCATTGCTCGCCACAGCGAAACACTAGAAAAATTGGTAGTTTACAAAGCTTTGTATCAAACCGCGGGAGAAAACTTATGGGTGCGTCCTTTGCAAATGTTTTTGGAAGATGTTGAGATTGAGGGGAAGAAAAAATTACGATTTGAATATCTGGGCAATGAGTAAATATTGTACTTTTTAATCTATTCTAACTATTTAAAAGAAAATGATTTTAATGATGAAATGTCTCCCTTAATTAGTCTTTCGAATATGATAATATTCTTATCAAAAACGTAAGGAATAAATATATCTTTTTTCATGTTGTAATCAGACGTTTCTATAGTATTAGCTTCGGACAAATCATTTGAATTAAAGTCGAGCACAAAAAAAGTTTTAGTTTTTATATCTAATTGAGAATAAATAACCTTTTTGTTATTTTTGGAAAACCCTAAACATGTTGTTAGAGTGTTCTTTTGGTTAAATTTTTGCACCATTTTAAAGCCACTTTTTATAATCTCTAATTTATCATTTAATTCATAAAAGGAAAAAGCTACAGTTGTATACAAAACAACACCCTTCCCAGGAGTCATGGGCTTTGTTGCTATAACAAATTCACTTATTGGAGACCCTCCTGAGTAGGCTGGGGCTCCTTGAACCTTATTTTGGCAACCAATAGAATAATTTCCATTCGGCAATTTTTCAATATTATAAGCGATTACGAGTTTATTATTAAAATCAAATCCTCTGGGTTCTACTATCTCAATTTCAGGAAAAATAATTTTTTTAGAGTGGAGCATTTCGCCTTTAGAATCATAAACTAGAATTCCCAAAGCATTAAATAAGTCTTTCCCCCTTTTCCTCAACAATAATTGCCCAACAACAATCAAATTACCATTTGATTTATCGTAAAAAGTGTTTGAAATATTAAAAATTTCACTCTCTTCAGGAAACTTTGCCTCCTTAAAATATATAACATCTCCTGTTTTAGAATCAATTTTACTAACATAATCTTTCCATTCATCTTCCTTTACGATGAAGCAAGCAATAATTTCATCCTCATCTGCATAGGTAAATCCAGTGAGTTTAACATTGGTATTCTCTGTTAATTTAGATTTCCATATTGGTGTGAACGTTGGGTACATTTTTGTTTCGTTCAATTTGCACCTAGTAACCATATCGGTTTTTAAATCAAAATCCAAAATATCATTTTTAAGAAAGCGTTTATTAGTAATAGCATTCTGTCTATTTGAAAAAAAGACACCAACTCCAGCACCAGCACCATATGGATCTCCTTCTAGTCCTAACTGAATTTGCGACAAAAAGAAATGTGTTTCATCCCTTATGGTCTCATTTTCAGGTGTATTTTCATAAAAAGAGATTTCCTTTAAATCTTTAGTTAATTTCAAAAGATAGCCATTTGGTTTATCCGGCATCCATACCAATAAAACTTCCCCATACATTATTTGGTAGCCTCGAACATTATCTGATTCAAAAGGAACTGCTTTGTCATACTTTTTAATCAGGTTCAATTTTGCATCATATAATGTTGCTTTAAATGTTGCTCTTGTACCTTCGTAAGAATATCCGCACACTAACAATTTATCATCTACTCTTATCACATTTCTCTGATGCAAATCGATATCAACTGTTTGCCCTTTACATATTACAAAAATTACTAATAGTAGTATTATAGAGAATATTTTTTTCATAATTTTCATTTAAAAAAATTGAAATCTTGTAAGTAGACTTCCTACTTAATCATATCAAACCCACAATAAGGAACCAACACTTTCGGAATTCTAATTCCTTCTGCTGTTTGATTATTCTCCAACATGGTTGCAACAATTCTCGGCAGCGCTAATGCACTTCCATTTAATGTGTGTGCCAATACAGGTTTTGCATCACCATCTTTAAAACGCAATTTCAAACGGTTACTTTGGAAAGTTTCGAAATTAGAAACAGAACTTACTTCCAGCCATTTTTGTTGTGCTGTTGAATAGGTTTCAAAATCATAAGTTAATGCAGAAGCAAAACTCATATCCCCTCCGCACAGTTTCAATATCCTAAATGGCAATTCTAGTTCACGCAATAATCCTGCAACATAATTACGCATGTCTTCCAATGTTTCATACGATTTATCAGGATGTGCAATTTGTACAATTTCTACTTTATCAAATTGATGCAAACGGTTTAAACCGCGCACATCTTTTCCATAGCTGCCAGCTTCTCTTCTGAAACAAGGAGTATAGCCGCAATTTTTAATCGGCAATTGCTCCGCTTTTAAAATTACATCCCGGTAAATATTTGTGATTGGAACTTCAGCAGTTGGGATAAGATACAAATTATCAATGGTTGCATGATACATTTGTCCTTCTTTATCAGGAAGCTGTCCAGTTGCATAACCCGATGCTTCGTTTACTAAAATGGGTGGTTGTATTTCCAAATATCCGGCAGCAGTTGCTCTGTCTAAAAAGAAATTGATTAATGCTCTTTGCAAACGTGCACCTTTTCCTTTGTACACAGGAAATCCTGCACCCGTTAATTTTACTCCCAATTCAAAATCAATTAAATCGTATTTGGTAGTCAGCTCCCAATGAGGTTTTGCGCCATCGTATAATTTTGGAATATCTCCTTCTTCATAAACATTTTCGTTATCCTCAGGTGTTTTTCCTTTTGGAACTTTTGTGCTAGGAGCATTTGGAACTTGCACCAATAAATCGTGTTGTTCTTTTTCTATGACGGTTAATTGCTCTTCTAATTTTTTAGAATTTTCTTTTAGCTGAGTGCTTTTACTTTTTAAATCATCCCCTTCCGCTTTTTTTCCTTGCTTGTATAAATCACCTACTTGTTTGGCAAGTACGTTTGCTTCATTTAAAATAGCATCTAATTCGTTTTGAACTTTTTTGCGCTTCACATCCATTTCCAGAACATTTTCCAGAATGGATTTTGCATCAAAATTTTTGATTGCTAAACGAGCGATTGCTTCGTCTTTGTGTTCGCGGATATAGTTGAGTTGTAACATAGTTAGATGTGAGATGTTGGATTATTAGTCTTTGATAATTATAAGATCCCGCTCTTCAGCGGGATAAATCAGACTAATTTTCTGCAGAAAAGCAGAAAAATAAATCTGATTAAATAAAAAAACTCCCTGACCTCAATAAGAAGCAGGGAGTGTTTTTATACTATGTATTCTTATGCTTCTGTAGAAAATGGAACAATAGAAACATACGATCTTTGTTCGCGTTTCTTTTTGAATTCCACTGTACCATCTACCAATGCAAATAAAGTATGGTCTTTACCAATACCCACGTTTTCACCTGGATTGTGTTTAGTACCTCTTTGGCGAACAATAATGTTACCAGCGATAGCTAATTGACCACCAAAAATTTTAACGCCAAGGCGTTTGCTATGAGATTCGCGACCGTTCTTAGAACTACCCGCACCTTTTTTATGTGCCATTTTTTTAAGTTTTAAGTTAAAAGTTTAAAAGTTAAAAGTCTTTTAAGCTTAACTGTTATTAAAATTTATTCTTCTGTTTTTTTAGCTGCTTTTTTTGGAGCTGCTTTCTTTTTTGCAGGAGCATCGTCTGTTTTATCTGCTGCCTTTTTAGGAGCCGCTTTTTTATCTTTCACTTCTACTGCTGCAGTTTCTGCTTTTTTAGCAACTGCGATTTCATCTTTCAATGTTTCGCCTTTTCCTAAGATACCTTGTACAAGGATCTGAGTTAATTGCTGACGGTGACCATTTGATTTTTGGTAACCTTTTCTGCGTTTCTTTTTAAATACGATGACTTTGTCACCTTTAAGGTGTGAAAGGACTGTTGCAGCCACTTTTGCACCATCAATTGAAGGAGTTCCAATTTGGATCTTTCCGCCATTGTCAACCAACAATACTTTGTCGAATTCAACTTTAGCACCTTCGCTAGCATCTAGGCGGTGAACGTATACTTTTACTCCACGTTCTACCTTAAATTGTTGCCCGGCTATTTCTACGATTGCGTACATTTTTTAGGGTTTTATTTGTTTATACTACCCAAGCATTATTTTCTTGGGGGCACGAAATTAAGAATTTTATTGAATGTGACAAAGGTTTTAATGAAAAAATCTTGTTTTTCTCCAACACTCAAGGGTTATTTAGGACGAAAGCCCCTCTCCATTTGGGGAGGGGTTGGGGAAGGGTGCCTTTTTATTGACTAAATAGACTCCCAACAATATCACCACAATCCACACAAAATGAAGCACTTGTACATCTTCCCCATCCAAAATCCCCCACATTAAAGCGACAATTGGAATTAAATAGGTAACCGATGAAGCAAAAAGTGCATTGGTATTACGAATAAGGACATTAAATATTATCACAGAAAGGGCTGTTCCAAAAACGGCTAAAATCACAATATATCCTAAACTACTGTATGCCATTGGATTAGAACTCAATTTAGTAGTAAAATCGGTAAAACTAAAAAGGTAAATTCCTGCAAATGGACCGATAAATAGCATTGACCAAACGGTTGCTGTAACGGAATTGACTTCGTTTAGGTCTTTTTTAATGATGTTTACACTTAAAGCATAACAGATAGTTGCAAGCACCACATAAAATCCAAACAACAAATTATTGTTCATGTCTTCGGATTTACCTACCAACAACAAACCAATCGCTCCTATAAATCCAATTAAAATTCCAACCACATTAATCCATTTGGTTTTTGATTTGAATAACAATACACCCAATAACAAAGTAAACAAAGGTGTGAGTGAATTCAACATTCCCGTTAACGAACTACTGATACCTGTTTCTGCTTTTGTAAATAAAAATGCTGGAATAAAATTACCAAGCACTCCCATTCCAACAAATCCCTTCCAATGTTTTAATAAGGATTTTTTAACGTGCTTGAAAATTAAAGGAGATAAAAAAAGAAAAGCAATGAAGATTCGCAAGGCAGCTACTTCTTCACTTGAATAAACATCCATTCCGCGTTTCATCAATATGAATGAACTTCCCCAAGTAAGGGCCAATGCAATTAAAATGATCCAGTTGATGACTTTTGTATTCACGACTTAATAATGAGTCGCAAAGATATTATAAATGTTGAATGGTGATTGGTGAATAATGGAATCAATAAGGTTAAATAAAATGTATATTTGTTAACATGGAACTAATCCTCCCTTTCATCGCTACAATTAGTGTTTTGGGCTTTCCTGTTTTTTTTATCTTTCTTGATTATCACAAAAAGGGAAATATACATAAAGCGATTCTCTACATTGTTTCTTTTTTTGGACTGCTTGTCATTTTCAAATTTATTTTACTACCAATATTTTCCATTTATATCGCATTGGTTATTCCTTTCCTATTAATTATTTACCTTTTTATTTCAAAAAGATAAACCTTTGTCTCTAGAGTTATAAACCTTTCAGCTTCTCTCCTGCCCGCTTCGAATAAAATCCTTTTTCATTAACGATTTCAATAAGCAGTTGTTTTGCTTTTGTTTTTTCACCGATTTTTAGATTGGATAATGCCAAATTCCATTTTGCTTCCGGATGAAAGGTGTTGTTAGATGATTTTAAAACTGCTTCCAAATTTTTAATTGTGCGGTCGTAATTGCCAATATTAAAATACGAAACCGCACTATAGAATAAGGAGTTTACATCCTTTGGATTTGCTTCTAACAAAAGCTGAAATTCGGCCAATGCTTTTTCGTATTTCCCTTTATTGAAAAAGGCCAATCCTGCTTTTAAAACTTTATCCGCTGCGATTGTTTGTTCAAAATCTTTTTCAAACATCGTGTTCGCACTTTCTTTATTCTCTTTGTTTGAAGGCGTATGCCCTTTTATTTCGAAAGGATTGATATGATAGTTAAAATAGAGTGCATTGTAATTGGTTACTTTCAAGTCGTAGATATAAATCACATTTGAATTAAAAACAGATTCAACCACTACTTCCGGTGTTTTTACAGCATTGGGAATTAAACCCGGAGTAATGCTGGTGATTGCTTCAACAGGAATGTTAATTTTTTCTATGCTTTCATTTGCTAGAACTATTTCGTTTTTGGAAATCTCTGCAGGAATAGCAACCGTTTCGGATTCAAGCACCAGAGTTGTTTTTTCAACTACCGGCAATATCATGTGTTCTACATTTTCTACAGCTACTGGTTTGCGTTTGTTATGTGAGAAGGAATCAGCGAAAAAATAAAATCCAAAAATAGATGCAACCGAAACACAAGCAATAATAACATGTGCAAAGGTTAACGGATTCGCGTGCATTACATTCGTTTTCAAATCAACCTGATGATGGATGGCGTCAATATCAGCAGATGTAAAAGGAATGGCAGCAAATCCGTTAACCGCACAGGCGCACAATTCACATGTTGAAATGTGCATATATAATTGAGCGCGTTCATTCTTTTCACTCAGGTTTAATGAGTATGATTGAAGCTGCTCAAATGATAAACAATTTGTATACATAGTAGTTGAATTCATGGGGACGATTATTTAGTATTCGTAATTATCATTTTTAAATTTCGTTTGCCATTTTGAATATAGCTTTTCACTTCATTCACCGAATAACCTGTCATTTCAACAATTTGAGTGTAACTCATGTTTTTCAAATAAAACAACTCGATGCAGGTTTTTTGAAAAGGATTCAAGCTATCCAAGGCTTTTTCCAAAGCTTCCAATTTTTGTTCTTCCGCTACCGCTTCTTCTTTATCAATTTCAACCGTTTGATTTTTTAACTGGTATTGGTATTCGATGTCGCGATTTAATTGTGTTTGCATTTTTCGCAATTCAGAAATGCAATGGTTGCGAACTACAAAAGTTAACCAGGCTTTAAAATTTTCTACTTCACGTTTTTTTAATTCATCAAACAGCTTCTCAAAAATTTGTAGCACCACATCTTTTGCCACTTCTCGGTCTTTAAAATATTGAATGCACATTCCAAGTACTAAATGTGTGTATCTTTTATAAAGCTCGCCCACATAAATTTTATCAGCAGTGATTTTATACTGATTCACCAATTCATTATCGGCTAAGTGGCTGTGGTTTGAAGTAGAGTAACTCATAATCCGATGTTTTTATAGTTTCGGAATTTATATATAGACGTATTGGAGTATCCGATTCCATACAATTTAACTCCGAAAAAACGAATAGGTTTTTGAAAATGAGTAAACGGCCGTTTTTCTGATTAAGTGGTCTTCGCAGAAAAAACTTAAACACATACCTGCCTGTCGGCAGATAGGGAAATATAGTCGGGATTGTTTTGAAAGGTTTCATAGCCTAAAGCGGATATGCTTATTTTTTATCTGTCATTGACTACCGCAGACAAGTATGTGTTTTAATTTTTTATTTGTGGAAAAAGAATATTGAATCCGTCTTATCTGCAAACCGAGTAAAAAGCGCAATCTCGAAACAAAAAATAAACCTTTTAAAACCTTAACGATATGAAACCTATAAAATCAATTTTAATCTTGGGTGCATTAATGCTTTCAGGAAACATTTTCGCACAAAGTGACGGAACCATCAAAGGAACAATTCTGGATGAAAGAAGTCTGCCACTGCCATTTACTCCTGTAGCCATTATGCAAGACTCAACTCTTATAGCAAGCAGAGAAACAGATATAAATGGCGAGTTTTCAGCAAAAAATCTTACCCCTGGAAACTACAATGTTAAAGTACTTGCAACAAGTTATAACACTCACCTGACAGAGAAGGTAATTGTGCGTCCAAACAAAACTGCTTATTTAACCATTAACATGGTACAATCTTCTACAACTTTAGGGTGCATTACTGTTTCAGAAAAATTCAAAGAACCTATTGTTG
The DNA here is from genome assembly GCA_964456225.1 of uncultured Chitinophaga sp. Classification (GTDB taxonomy): domain Bacteria; phylum Bacteroidota; class Bacteroidia; order 2-12-FULL-35-15; family 2-12-FULL-35-15; genus 2-12-FULL-35-15. The sequence continues at coordinate 87,059 of CAYWAV010000002.1, forward strand.
ATCCTGAATTTGGTGCACTTACTTCCATTTCAATTAATCAAATTGAAAATGCAGCCATTGGAAAAACAGACATTATCGGATTGATTGTGATGGTTACACCTGGGGTTTTGGAAACTCCTGACGGGAAAGACATTTACGTTAGAGGATCCAGAAGAGGAAGCACAACCTACTATGTAGATGAGAACAAAACAATGGAAGTTCCAGATGTACCGGGAATGGGAATTGGAGGAATGGAAATATTAACGGGCGGTGTTCCTGCTTCTTATGGCGATTGTACGGGCGGAGTTGTAATCATCACTACCAAAGAATACAAATGGGAAATGAGCAGAAAACAAAATAAAATTGAAGAACGCAAAGAAAGAGATGCTGCTAGTAAAGTTAAGAAAAATGAAACGATAGAATACGATATGGTTGACTAATCATTTTAATAAATTTCGGCTCCGATTTAGTGATAACAGTTCACCAAATCGGAGCCGACTTTTTTAAGCAGTTGGTAATTTTTTCTTTTCCTTCATGATAAATAAATTGAATCCCAATCCAAAAGTCACCCTCAACTCTTGCAAAGAAATAGGGCTAGGTGCTTGAGACAAATGCATTCCGTAAACATACCGTGTTTCCATAAACAAATGTGCAAATCGTTGGAAGTAATAATTGAATCCAACACCTGCTGTTGCTACAGGACTTAACACTCCCGGATAATACTTTCTGATTTGTTCATCTTCTGCTGTTAATGCTGGAGGACCGCTTTTATAAGAAGAAGTATATGCCAATCCCGGTTGCAGAATAAAATATGGATCAAAATGTCCTTTGGTAGGAAAATGATACGCTGCACCTAAATAAATGGAATGGAAATCTTTCAAACCAATTGAATCCTTTGTCAAACCATTGCTTCCCAACATATAACTAGCAGAACCTCTAACAGATATTTTATTATCTAAATAATATTCCGCGCTTCCATCAATATGAACCGTCTTCATTCCTTCTTTAAATAAATATCCTCCAACAACAGAAACATCTGCACGCATCAAATGTTTGTGTATGTATTGTGTGTGTTCTTGCTGAGCAAAAACAACAGTTGAAAAACATACAAATAGTATAATAAGGTTTTTCGTTTTACTCACAACTTTATTTTTAAAGTTATTGAGATCGTGAATCTTTGATTTCATAATTTCTAAGTTTTAAAATTCGTTTGGAATATGAAAAATCAAAACAATTAAACTGTTTTCTTTCGCTTATGATGTTGATCCCACATATCAAATAAGCGCACATTCAAACTAACATTAATGAGCATGTGTCCTTCAATTCCTCTTACTGGATTTTTTTCAATGTGCACAAATTTTACTCCGTCAACATTTTCTACTTCTGCATGAAGATCTTTTCCCATGTGCATCATGTATTGAGCAGTTAAAGAAACATCTGTTCTGTCGGTAATATTATAATGCATTCCTAAACCAAACTGAACTGCACTGCTAAACTTATCCAATGAAAATCCATTATCATTCGTAGTTACTTTTGAATAATCAAAACAGTGTCCCGCTAAAATGTATGGCGTAATTTTTCCTTTTGTGGTATGATAATTAAAAGGATAAGCTAAAACCGACCAACCGAGATGTACATCTTCTCTTCTAGCCAATCCTCCAATATCTGTAGTGATATAATCAGCATACCAATCGGTGTTTATTCTATTGAGTACTCGAATTCGGAATTGCCCTCCCATACCGAAACCTGTGGCTCCATCATCATTGAATGTACTTATAACATTTCTAACTCCTAATTGGAAATAACCACTTTCTTTGTCGAGCGGCTCTTGCGCTATGCCCATCACTGGAAGAAGCAAAGCAAATAGAATGATCTTTTTCATGGGGATATTGTTTTTAGTTATAGGTGTAAAACAATTCAATACTTTAATTATTGCTGTAACCTTTTTGAATAGAGGTAAACAATTAAAAACAATAGGTTAATGATGTTCCTTTCATAACAAACACTTCGACTCCACTCAGTGTAACGACCGAAATGTCACACTGAGCAGAGTCGAAGTGTATACCATGAGAAACGCAATCGATAAAACTTAATGACATTAATCATATATAGAGCCCAAACATTTAGTAATTTTGAGTCGAAATTATATGGAACAAAAAAACATACATCGTTTTATCCGAATTGCACAAATCACTTTGGCATTTATTTTCATTGTAATTATTGCAGGTTCTGTAGTGCGTGCCACCGGCTCCGGAATGGGCTGTCCGGATTGGCCAAAATGTTTCGGCTCTTGGATTCCACCTACAGATATTTCTCAATTACCTCCCAACTATAAACAATTGTATGCAGGCGAACATAATGCTGTAGCAGAGTTTAATGTTTTAAATACTTGGACAGAATACTTAAACCGATTAGCAGGAGCTATTTTGGGAGTACTTGTTTTTATTCAATTAATAGCATCCATAAAAATCAGGAAACTAGACAAACGCATTTTTGTTTTGTCTGTGCTTTCCTTTTTGATGATTGGTTTTCAAGGCTGGTTAGGTGCAAAAGTAGTAAGTAGTAATTTAGCGCCAATGAAAATTACCATCCACATGGTAATGGCTCTAGTAATATTAGCCGTTGCTGTTGCAATTATTTACCGTGCTAAAAAATTGGTTTCAACCACTCCAGAAAAAACGACTCCCCCTTTAATAATACAACTTAGTGCAATTGTATTGTTTTTTACAATCATTCAGATAATGCTTGGGACTCAAGTAAGAGAAGAAGTGGATATTTTACTAAAAAACTTTGATGCTGCATTTAGAGGAGATATTATTGCAAACCTTGGAATTACATTTAATATTCATAGAAGTTTTTCAATTGCCATAATGCTGGTTAACTTTTTTATGATTTATAAAATTATCAAAAGTGATGCAACAGATTCATTAAAAAAACTAGGAAAAATTTTAGGCGGAATTTTAATTGCAGAATTAATTGTTGGAATTGTGTTGAACCGATTTGCTTTGCCTGCTGCGTTACAACCTGTTCACTTCCTGCTAGCATGCTTTGCTTATGCACTGCAATTTTTAATTATTTTGAAGGTGGTGAAGAAATAGTTTTCACTGCGTGTTTCCACTCAAATGTTTCTATCATGTGATAGATATCTTTTCTCACAAAATCAATTACAGGAGCAATCGAATCCGTATTTGGAGCTACATTAAAATACAATGCGCCACGTAAAAAATGATTGGTACTATCCGTTAAAAAAAACTGGATGGATGAAGCAGCATTTCCTCCAATCTCATAAATCAATCCGTATACTTTCAGAGAATCGTTTGAAACTAACTTTTCTTCTATCCCTGAAGCCTTTATCTGATGTTTAGAAGCGAGCTCATTAGTTTCGTCTAGATATTCATTGATATCGCCATTTAATGGATGATATGTTAAGTGAAGTGTTCCATTTAAAGCAGGAAATTCAAGATTTAACCAGCACGGTTCAGCACGATAATTTTTATCATTTTCCATTTTTGTGTAAACTGGAATTTCACATGTAAACGGACAAATAGAATCGTAAGAAGTGTATTTTTTTTCCGGAAATGCCAATCGAAAATAGGCTCTTGGTTTCGGAGCGATGGGTTCGTCATCATCGCCACCGCAGGAAGACAGCAAGATACAAGACATAAAAATCAAGACACATCCTAAAACGTATGATATCCGATGCTTGATCCCTGATATTTTTTTACTCTTCATCATTCGCTCTTTCAATTGTAATTTTTACTCGTTTTATTTTTCTGTTATCTGCAGATTCAATTGTAAAGACTAAATTCTTAAACGTAATTTTTTCATTTTTAGTCGGAATTCTTTCTTCTATCTCAATAATCAATCCTGCCAAGCTATCCGACTCTCCTTTTGCCTCTTCAAAATCTACACGATCAATTTCTAAAATTCGAGCTACATCGTTTAATGCTGCTTTTCCTTCGAATACAAAATTGTTGTTATCTAATTTAGAATATACTAAATCATCGTCATCAAATTCGTCATTTATTTCTCCTACAATTTCTTCAATCACATCTTCTAAAGTAACAATGCCCGAAGTACCACCATATTCATCAACCACCACTGCTAGGTGAATTTTTTTGTATTGAAACTCACGCAACAAATCGTCTATTTTTTTGTTTTCAGGAACAAAAAATGGGGGCCGAACAATCGACTGCCAATTAAAATTATCAGATTCATTAATGTATTGCAATAAATCTTTCGTGTAAAGCACACCCACAATATTATCAAATGTTTCTTTATAAATCGGCACACGGGAGAAACCAAATGCAGTTATATCTGCAAGCAATTTTGTATAGCCTATTTTATATTCGAAAGCAGTTACATGTGTACGCGATTGCATAATCTGTTTCACATCTGTATTTCCAAATTTCACAATTCCTTTTAAAATTTTATGATCTTCTACCGGAATATCTTCGTCAGAAGTAAGTTCCAGAGCCTGCGACAATTCATCAACAGATATATTATGTGATTTAGGTTTAATTACTTTGTCAAGTAATGAGGTAATCATAATTAAAAAAGAGCTTATTGGATAAAATAAGCGTTGTAACAAAAGCACAAAGTATACTAAACTACGAGAAATTTTCAGTGGATTTTGTGTTGCATATATTTTAGGTGTTACTTCTCCTATCAATAAAATTAAAAAAGTAACCACCACCACTTGAATTAAAAACCCTAAAGTTGGGCTGCCAGGAAAGTCAAACCAACCTTCAGCTCCGAAAATAAAACTAGAGTTGATAATAACAATAGCGATGCTAATAAAATTGACACTTATCAAAAGTGTTCCCAGCAATCGTTTGGGCGATTCAATAAGTTGCAGAATTTTTTGATCGGATTTGCTGTCGGATGTTTTTAATTCATCCAAATCATTTGGACTAAGCGAGAAAAAAGCTGATTCTGCAGCAGAAACAAAGGCAACAACCAATAGCAATACAAACATAATGATAACTGCCAGTAAAATGCTAAAGGAAAAAGGATTTACAACAATGCTTAAAAGCGAAGAATTAAAAAAGAGACTGGTACTCGTGACGGCCAAAATTTTGGGTATTAGTTAAACTTATAAAAAGCAAAGATAGTGCTTTGCAAATAAATGCATTAAAATGGTAAATCATCCCCTGTTTTCGGGCCGGAAATATCAGTTTGTTCGGCATTCCCACTAGATGGACTGTCTTTTTTACTTAGAATGGTAAAAGTATCACCTACTACTTCTGTGGAATTGCGTTTATGACCTTCTTTATCGTCCCATGAGCGTGTTCTTAATTTTCCTTCCAGATAAATAGTCATTCCCTTTTTCAAATATTTTTCCGCAACTTCCGCCAAGCCTCTCCAAACAACAATATTATGCCATTCGGTTTGCTCTTGTCGTGTTCCTGTTTTGTCTTTATAGACTTCAGTAGTTGCAATTGAAAAACTTGCCACAGCTGTACCACCTTCTAAGTGACGAACTTCAGGATCTTTACCTAAATTACCAACCAATATTACTTTGTTAACTCCTGCCATTTTGAAAGAATTTATCTGTGTAATCTACCCGATGGTAGACAGGCAAATATAAGGAAAAACGTGCCTAAATCCAATGATTGTTGTAAGTCATTTCGAGCGTAGTCGAGAAACCTTCCACACTATTAATTCTAGAGCTCATCTAATAAGACTTCTCGACTCCGCTCGAAGTGACAGTTCTAAATTTAATTTTAGCTCAATCATTTTCTTTTTTCTAGATACAAATCTACCAATCGAGGAACAGCATATTCCTGAATATTTTTTTCCTTAATAACAAGAATATCTTTAGATAAAAATGTTTTTAAAGATTCCTTGCAATCAATTTCTATAAAGCGAGCATAAATTTTTTGATGACTAAGGATGTGTTTGCAAGGATTGGAAATCGACTTTATAGAATACTTTACTTTACCAAACATTTTTTTCCATTCAGAAGATTTTAGCAACTGTTCTTCTGATAGTTCTTTTGTTGTTTCAATCAATGGAAAATCATGAAGGTTAATCCAGATATCTTTTGCAGTACGTTTGTGAATAGCAATGGTTCCCTTGTGACGAAATACCATATAATTAAAATAACGGTTACGCACTTTTGTTTTCTTCTCCTTGATTGGCAAGTTGCTTACCTTCTTTTTCGCGAAAGCATAACAATGAATACTTAAAGGGCAAACAGAACAATCTGGATTTACGGGTTTACATTGCATTGCACCAAATTCCATAACAGCTTGGTTATGCAAACCCGGATTTTTTTTATCGATAAGTTCGTTAGCAAGTTTATAGAATTCTTTTTTTCCCGAAGAACTATCGATTGGTGTTTCTATTCCGAATATTCGTGAAAGCACTCGATATACATTACCATCAACAACAGCATGCGGTTTATTATAAGCAAAAGAGGCAATCGCGGCAGCGGTGTATTCACCCACGCCCTTTAAAGAAAGAATATCTTCATAGGCAATCGGGAACTTTCCTTTATAAAGAGTATGTATTGTTTTGGCTGTTGTATGCAAGTTTCGGGCACGGGAATAATAACCCAAACCTTGCCACAATTTCATTACCTTATCATTATCGGCAAGAGCCAAATCTTTTACTTTTGGGAAATGCCCGGCAAATTTTAGGTAATAAGCCATTCCCTGATCCACACGAGTTTGCTGCAAAATAATCTCCGAAAGCCAAATTAAATAAGCATCTTTTGTATTCCGCCAAGGCAAATCACGCTTATTTTGATTGTACCAGGTAATTATTTTTGGAGAAAAATGCTTCATTTCAGTGCTTTAATGCTCGATTTCAATCAAAATCAGGTCGAAATTACGATAAAAATTTTTCTTTGAATATTAAAATACTATCTTTGCCTCCCGAAAAATTATTATTGTATTAATTGTTTGATTATAAATAGTTTATAGAAGTATGACAAAGGCAGACATCATTAACGACATTGCAGAAAAAACAGGAATTGAAAAAGTAGCAGTTCAGGCAAGCGTAGAAGCATTTATGAAATCGGTAAGAAACTCAATGGTGAATGGAGAAAATGTTTATTTGAGAGGATTTGGGAGTTTCATCGTTAAAAGACGCGCTGAAAAAACAGGAAGAAACATTTCTAAAAACACGACTATCATAATCCCAGCACATTACATTCCGGCTTTTAAACCGGCTAAAACTTTTGCTGAGAAAGTAAAGAAAAATGTTAAAAAAGAAATACCAGCTTAAATATAGTTCAAAGTTGGAAAGTTTAAAGTTCAAAGTTTAAAAACACACAGAACTTTTAATTTTTAAACTTTTAACTTTTAACTAATATAAAATGAAACTGAATAAAACTCAAATAGCGGTCGTTTCAGGTGCATTATTACTTATCGTTCTTTTATTATTAGCAAACACAAAACTTCTTCCTAAAAAAGAAGAGGCTCCAACATCGGAACACCAACATTCAGGATCTATTGAATTCACAAAAATGGTTCAAGGTTCAATTGATGGTTTAGGTGCCAGCGAAAAAAAAGCAATCCAAAAATTAGAGGAAGCAATAAAATCTTCGACTGATAAAAAACTTGCTTTTGAAAACATGATTAACATGTGGGACAGTTTGAGAAATCCTTCGGTTGCAGCTTATTATATGGAGCTTGCATCAGAAGCTTCGCCTACTGAAAGCAATTGGATGGAAGCAGCAAACCGATACTATGCAGCTACGCGTTTTGTAGACCAAGCTAATCGTCCGCTTTTATTTAATAAAGCGATTGATTGTTTCGGCCATGTGTTAGAACTGAATCCTAAAAACATTGATGCACAAATTAATTTAGCATCGTGTTATGTAGAAGGCAGCCCTGACCCAATGAAAGGAATTGGGATGTTGAAAGAAATCGAAAAAACGGATTCTAACAATGTGAACTTGCAACTCAATTTTGCATTTTTCTCTGAACGATCAGGACAATGGGACAAAGCAATTGCTCGATTTGAAAAAGTGTTAAAGATTCAACCTGATTTTATTGAAGCCTATTTGCACTTAGCAGATGCTTACATTCAAAAAGGGGATAAACCAAAAGCGATTGAAAGTTTAAAAAAGTACCTTGCATTAGTTGATGACGTAACAGTAAAAACAGAAGTACAAGATTATATAAATAAATTAACCACTGAGGAAACTCATGGTCACAAGTAGTAAACAGATTTTATAAACATTAAATTTTTAAGTTATGCCAAGCGGTAAAAAAAGAAAAAGACATAAAATGGCTACTCACAAACGTAAAAAACGTTTGAGAAAAAACAGACATAAGAAAAAATAATTCCTTCAAAGGATTATTTTTAATTGTGTGATTAGCAGCGTCATTTTACAGAATAGAAATTCATTTTTCTATTCTGTTTATTAGCACACGTCTGTTTGTTTCCTAGGAAGTGGTGGGTTATACTCATCATTGCAAGGTAATCTTGCGACTCAATCAATTTATTAAAATGATCCATCCCGACAATGGTCGGGACGGATATTGTATTTATTTAAAAACTTTAGAGTGAACAGCGAATTAATCATTGATTCCAAAGCCTCAGAAGTTGTTATTGCATTATTAAATGACAAACGATTAGTAGAACTTAATCGAGAAAAAAGCAACAATAACTTTTCAGTAGGTGACATTTATCTGGGACGCGTTAAAAAAGTGATGCCCGGTTTAAATGCAGCCTTTGTGGATGTTGGATACGAAAAAGATGCATTTTTGCATTACCTGGATTTGGGGCCTCAGGCCGCATCATTCGGGAAATACACCAAATTGGTGCAAACAGGGAAACAAACTACTTCTAACTTAATGTATTTTAAGTTTGAAAACGATATTCCCAAAGACGGAAAAATTGGAACTGTAATCAATTCCAATCAACAAATTCTGATTCAGATTGCAAAGGAACCTATCTCTACAAAAGGTCCGAGAATCACCACGGAAATTTCTTTAGCAGGACGTTATTTAGTTCTAATTCCTTTTTCAGATAAAATATCTGTTTCTCAAAAAATTAAAACGAATGATGAAAAATCGCGTTTAAAGAAACTCATTGCTAGCATCAAACCTAAAAACTTTGGCGTTATTATTCGTACTGTTGCGGAAGGAAAAAGTGTTGCCGACCTAGATGCCGATTTAAACGACCTGGTTAAAAAATGGGACATTTGTTTTGAAGCGTTAAAAACAGCGCAACCTCCACAAAAAGTATTGGGCGAATTGGATCGCACTTCTGCTATTTTGCGCGACTTGTTGAATGCAAGTTTTAACAGCATTCATGTAAACGATCAAGCTTTATATGACGAAACAAAAACATATCTACATACTATTGCTCCCGATAAAGAAGATATTTTAAAACTTTACAAAGGTACTACTCCTATTTTCGATAATTTTGGAGTTGACCGCCAAATCAAAGGATTGTTTGGAAAAACAGTTACTATGAAAAGTGGAGGCTATCTAATTGTTGAACACACAGAAGCTCTACACGTTATTGACGTAAATAGCGGTAACCGAGCAAAATCAGACAATTCACAGGAAAACAATGCACTAGAAGTAAACTTAGAAGCAGCTGTTGAAGTTGCCCGTCAGTTACGCTTACGCGATATGGGTGGAATTATTGTTGTGGATTTTATTGATTTACATTCAGCCGAAAACCGCAAATTACTTTACGAAAAAGTTCGTGATGAAATGGCGAAAGATCGTGCAAAACACAATATTCTTCCTCCAAGTAAATTCGGACTTATTCAAATTACCCGTCAGCGTGTTCGCCCCGAAATGAATATTGTGACCGTAGAAAAATGTCCAACGTGTAGCGGAAGCGGTGAAATTCAGGCAAGCATTATTTTAATTGATCAAATAGAAAATAACCTCCGTTACATTTTAAAAGAACAAAATGAAAAAGATGTAACACTTTGTGTTCATCCTTATCTTGAGGCATACATCACCAAAGGTTTCTTCAGCTCATTAAAAGGGAAATGGGGTAAAAAATACGGACGTAAATTTAAAGTGCGTTCTGTTTCTTCTTATACATTTATGGAATATCATTTCCTGAATAAAAATGAAGATGAAATAAAGATTTAGATATCAGATGTGAGATATTAGACAAAGCGCTTCGAGAAATTGAAGCGTTTTTTATTAATGAGAATTGGGTAACTTTACTTCACAAAAACATACAAATGAAAAAACTGTTTTTTATATTTTTTTTACTAATACTAAATTCTTCGTTTGCACAGGAAAAATCTACTCCTGATACTGTTAAAGTGGGTGTCTACATCAACAGTATACACGACATTGATTTCAAAGAAAAACAATTCACTATCAATCTTTGGCTATGGTTAAAATATAAAAATCCGGATTTTGATTTTTCCAGATATCTTGAGGTGCCGATGGCTAAGAGCGTGGACAAATCTTTCTACACCGAAGATACAATGCCAGACGGGAGCATCTACATGCTAATGAAACTCCAATGTGTGATGAAGGATGCATGGAAGATAGAGAACTTTCCATTCGATCGTCAGAACCTAAGATTCTCGATTGAGAATTCACAATACGATTCGGATGATCTGATTTTTTCGGAAGATACAGTTGGTCAGCATTATTCCCAATGGACCTTTTCGGAATGGACTGTTATTCCAGATAGTTTCCTTATATCAACAAGAATAAAAAATTATGAAACAGCTTTTGGTGATGAAACTTTGGCTAAACCACATTCTGAATTTAGTGCCTTTAAAGTTCAAATAGGGATAGAACGCGAATCCTGGTGGTTGTTTCTAAAACTATTTATTGGAATGTACATTTCTTTTCTCTTGTCTTATTTATGTTTTTTTATCCATAGAGAAAGTGTTGAATCCCGATTCAGTTTAAGCGTTGGCTCCTTGTTTGCCGTTATAGGTAACAAATATGTAGTGGAAGCCTCCCTTCCAGAATCCAGCACTTATACTTTAGTAGACACACTGCATGTATTAACTTTATGTTTTGTTTTTATAACTTTGGCTTGTTCGGTGTACACCTTAAAACTTATTAAAACAGACAAAGGCGAACAGAGTATTCGTTTTGACAAAATAGCTTCTTGGATTCTAGTGTCAATCTATGTTATTTTAAACATCTGGTTTGTATACAATGCTTGTTATTCGCAAGCTAATTAATTGCTTATTAAAAATAATGAATTTGTAAGATAAACGCCTTGAGAGATTGAGGCGTTTTTTATTGGTGGGAAATGGGGTATATTTGAGTAGAATAAAAGAATAGTATTTGTTAAAAATCTTTAATTAACCATTAGTTTAAAATGCAAGTCAAACCAATAATTACATTAATATTATTTTTTCTCTTTTCGACTAATCTTGTTCAATCTCAATCTTTATCAAAAGCCTGGTATTGTGGTAAAAATAAAGTGTGCTTAACTATAGATTCTACAACAAAATGTTTTAGAGTAAACGATTTATACGGAGTTGATAACTGTAAAAGAACTAGATATAAAAGAAAGGGAAATGTTATAATTGTTAAAATGTATACCAACCAAACTATTTTAGGATGGGAAAAAGAAAAAACTGAATTTCTAATAGACAAACTAACAAATAACTCATTATATCTTACCTTAATTAGTAGTGAAGATATTGGCTTATTGGAAACTATGGGGATGTTTATTAATGATCAAATAGTATTCGATTTTGTACCCGATGGTTGTGATAATACAAATTGATGAGACAAAAGCGATCCGCTAATTATATAGCGTTTTTTATTGGTGAAAATTGGGTAACTTTGGAAGACGAATTTACACAAAATGAAAAAGCTGCTTCTAATATTTATCCTATTTCCCTTTCATTCTTCTTTCGCTCAAACAGCGGAAGACTATCTTATGAAAGGAATTAAAAAAAGAGAGGCGGAGAATCATAAAGAAGCAATTATAGATTTTGATAAAGCGATAGCGTTAGATCCGAATTTTCAAAATGTTTATGTCCAAAGAGCATATTCAAAAAGTGAATTATCAGATCACAAAGGAGCATTATCAGATTACAATAAAGCGCTTGAATTAGACCCAAAAGATACAATATCATACTACAACAGAGCCTACGCCAAACAGGATCTGGAAGACTACAACGGTGCAATTGAAGATTACACAATGGCTATAAAATTAAACCCAAAGTATGCAGAGGCACACAATAACAGAGGATACATCAAAAATGATTTCTTAGGCGAATACAAAAGTGCAATCAAAGATTTCAAAAATGTAATAAAATTAGATCCCAACCGTTCCAGTGCATATAATAATTTAGGTCTCGCCCATGCAAACTTAAACCAATATGAAAACGCCCTTGATTACTATAATAAATCAATTCAATTAGACTCAACTATAGGCAACTACTACTGTAACAGAGGGCTGGCAAAAAGCAATCTAAATGATTATTCCGGAGCGCTTCTTGATATTAATAAAGCAATTAAGTCAGATTCCCTGGATCACTACTTCCATTATTATAAGGCGGCAGTACAGTTCGAAATGGGAGACAATGCCAATGCATTACTGTCATACAATAAATCCCTTGAATTAAAACCGGATTATGCATACGCCTATTATAAAAGAGCTTCTGTCAAAAAGGAATTAGGGGATATAGCCGGGGCATGCATAGATTGGCAAAAGGCTAAAGAATTGGAAGTTGAAGATGCTGTTGAACAGCTAAAGGAAAATTGCAAATAAACTACTGATGAAAAAAATTCTCATAATAACTTTTATTTTTTTCTACGCAGGTCTTTTTTCACAAAATTATTATCAGAATCTATTTAAAGACGCTGAAAATAAAAACGGACTGAACGAATATTTCAACAAAAATGGAAGTATTAATGCGCAATTTAATATGAAAGAAGGAAAACTTGAAGGGGAAATGAAATTGTACGATGTGAAAGGAAGTCTTGCTAGTACATTTAATTTTAAAAACGGAAAATACTATGGTAAAGCTGTTCAGTATGATAAAGATAGTAACATTCAATATGAAATAGATTTTAAGGATGATACTATAATCAAAAGGAAAAGCACTAACTATTATGGTTTTTCAAATACAATAAGTTCTATTTATCTTTGGGAAATAAATGCCGAAACAAAAAAGCTTCTGGGAGATCAATTTGAAAAATATCTGATCCCAAAAGGAGGAACATTTTATTTTAATGAAATTGCTATGGCATATGGGTATGTGACAAACTATTATAAGAACGGATCAAAAAAATCGGAGGGACAAAACATTAAACACTCAAGCAAAGGAAAATGGATCTTTTATAACGAGAATGGAAGCCTGAAGAAAGAGGTTATATACAAATAATACATATTTTAGAATGAAAAAAATTATCGCAATACTATTAACACTATTTATTTTCGCTGCATCACAAGCACAAATCATCAATCCTGATTCAGTTTACTTTGTAACAAATTATTACAAAATAGAACGAAGCATTCCAATGCGTGATGGAGTAAAATTATTTACATCGATTTACATTCCGAAAGACGCTACAAAGAAATACCCGATCATGATGACGCGCTCACCCTACTCTTGCGCTCCTTATGGTGAAAATAAATTCAGAGCTTTTTGGACAAGAAACACTAAAGAATATTTTAAACAAAATTATATTATTGTTCTTCAGGATGTACGTGGTGCTTATATGAGTGAAGGCGTTTATGAAGATGTGCGCCCATTCAATCCAAATAAGAAGTCAAAAAAGGATGTAGACGAAGCAAGTGATACGTATGATGCAATTGATTGGATGATAAAAAACATTCCTACCAACAATGGGAATGTTGGGGTAAGTGGAATTTCTTATCCGGGTTTTTATTCTACGATGGCTGCTTTATGCGGACATCCAGCATTGAAAGCAGTTGGTCCGCAAGCTCCTGTTACCGATTGGTTCATAGGCGATGACGTTCACCACAAAGGTGCATTTTTTGTAATGGATGATTTTGATTTCGATTATTCGTTTGGAGTTCCTCGTCCGAAACCAACCACGGAAAGCGGTCCGGATTTTAAATATCCTACTCCTGATAATTATGATTTCTTTTTAAAAGTTGGAACATTAAAAAATCTTACAAAATTATACATGGGCGATTCCATGAAATTCTGGAATGAAGAAATGAATCATGGAAATTATGATGCATTTTGGAAAGCAAGAGCTGTAACCTATCATTTGAAAGATATCAAACCTGCTATGCTGATCACAGGCGGATTGTTTGATGCAGAAGATGTCTGGGGTTCGTGGAACACCTATAAAACAATTGAAAAACAAAGTCCGAAAACAAATAACAGAATAGTAATGGGTCCGTGGGTCCATGGCGGCTGGGCAAAAACAGATGGTAGTTATTTAGGAAACGTTCAATTTGGAAAAGGAAATTCAGAATACTATTATAAGAACATTGAAATGCCTTTTTTCAATTATTATTTAAAAGGTGAAGGCGATGCAAGTAAAATTGCAGAAGCAACTATTTTTATTTCAGGAGAAAATAAATGGGAAAACTTTACAGAATGGCCGCCAAAAAATGTAGAAACAAAACCAATTTATTTAAAAGAGAATGGTGGATTATCATTTACAAAATCAACAACGGCAAACAGCTTTACGGATTATGTAAGCGATCCCGCAAAACCAGTTCCATATACGGAAGATGTGCACACCTATCGCACGCGTGAATACATGATAGACGACCAACGTTTTGCTGCGAGAAGAACAGATGTTTTGGTGTTTACAACTGAAGTTTTAACAGAAGACATAACACTAGCTGGACCCGTGATAGCAAATTTAGTAGCAAGCATCTCTACTACTGATGCAGATTTTGTAGTAAAACTAATTGACGTTTTTCCAGATAATTTCAAGTATTCAGAAAACGATAAATATCCAATGGGCGGATATCAAATGTTGGTTCGCGGAGAAGTATTAAGAGGGAAATTCAGAAACAGTTTTATTCCCGGTGACTCTATCGGAAAAAATCCCGAACCATTTATTCCAAACAAAATAACCGATGTTAGTTTTGAATTACCGGATGTTGCGCATACATTTCAGAAAGGACACAAGTTGATGATTCAGATACAAAGCTCTTGGTTTCCTTTGGTAGATAGGAATCCACAGCAATTTTTGGATATCTATCATTGTGATGAAAAAGATTTTATTAAATCGACAATAAAGATTTATCATGATACAAATTATCCGTCCAGCATTTTATTACCCATCTTAAAAAAGTAAGTTATGTTATTAATAGTCAAAATAATTATTGGAATTGTTGCACTTCTTCACTTCTACTTTATGTGGTTAGAAATGTTTGTTTGGACTACTAGAGGAAAAAAAGTGTTCAAAAATTTTCCGAAAGATTTATTTGAAAAAACAAAAGTGTTAGCAGCCAATCAAGGTTTGTATAATGGCTTTTTAGCTGCAGGCCTGGTCTGGTCATTAATAATCGACAACATATTCTGGGCACAAAACGTGTCAATCTTTTTTCTGGGATGTGTATTGGTAGCTAGCATTTATGGGGCGATCACTGTTGACAAAAAAATATTTTTTGTTCAAGGATTATTACCTTTGATCGGACTTATTCTGATCTTCCTGAAATAAAAATCTGCGAAAATCTGCGCGACCTGTCTGCCGACAGGCAGGTCTGCGAGCCAAAACTGAATCTATTTATCGAAATTATACTGACTATAATCTTGAACAACAGTCGCTAGAAATTGCGTGTGCGGCAGATTGGTTGTAATTCCCATTGTTTCTTTTGTCTTTCTCGCAAGCTTATCAATTGCCTGCTGATTTCCAGTTCTAAGTGCCACTTGCATTACTTCTTTAATAATAGCGATGTCAGCATCAGAAAGTTTAGATACCTCATCAAAAACAATAGTATATGTAGGTTTTACTTTATTCAAAATCGTATCGTTGATAGTTACCTTTTGTTTCATTTTGATAACTGTTGTTCCTGCTGCCATATCTCCAATTCTTTGTCCTTTTCCATTCGCCAAAATTGCAATCAATGCAACTCCACCGGAAAACAAACGTGTATCAATAATTCGCAATAACCATCGCAACAAATAGGCTCCAAAACCAGCCTGCGTTCCATCCAATTTCACTACCTTAATTTTCATAATCATTTTACCAAATGATTTTCCTTGAAAGAACATTTCACACAATAAATCATATAGGAGAATAGGAAGACACATAATAATAATAAGCCAAATATTGTCTTTGAGCACACTTCCAGCAAACATTCCAAACAGCATAATAACTAAAAAGTAAGCAAAAAAGAATAAATAATCCAGTAAAGTTGCTAAAATACGATCGCCAATACTGGCTAATTCATACTCTATATCAACATTTTGAGTGGTCTGTATTTTAATATTATCCATAGGGAGTAAACAATTGCTACTCCATAAAAATAAGCATTTAAATGGACTATAAAAATCTATTATTTAACGATTATTTTGTATAAATTTACAGATGTCCGTGTAGGATAAGCACGATGTTGACATGAATAAATAAGCCCATTGTGAAAGAAATAACTTTTTTAAAACAAAATGCAGAAAAGTGGCAAGAATTTGAGGGGCTTATTTCCACAAGAAGGAGCTCGAATCCAGATTTGATGGCTGATTTATTTATTCAGCTAACGGATGACCTATCGTATTCTAAAACACATTATCCAAAAGCAAAAACTACCCAATATCTTAATTCCATTGCTGCAAGGGTGCATCAGGAGATCTACAAAAACAAAAAAGAAAAAAAATCTCGTATTGTAAATTTCTGGAAGTACGAATTACCATTTATTTTCAAAAATTCTCACAAGCAATTACTGTACGCTTTTATCATTTTTGGAATTGCCTTTTTAATAGGTGTGGTTTCTGCCATATACGATGACACATTCGTAAGATTAATATTAGGTGATCAATATGTAAATGAAACGCTGGAGAATATAAACAAAGGTGATCCAATGGCTGTGTACAAAGGAATGAGCCAAGGAAACATGTTTTCTATCATAACAGTAAATAATATTTACGTTTCATTTATTTGTTTTGCAATGGGCATATTGTTTTCATTCGGAACGGGTTATATGCTTTTTACAAACGGGGTGATGGTTGGTGCATTCCAGTTTTTCTTTTATACTAAAGGTGTTTTATTGCAATCTGCACTAGTGGTATGGATACATGGCACATTGGAAATTTCAGCAATTATAATTGCTGGTTGCGCAGGATTAACAATGGGAAACAGTATTTTATTTCCAGGAACTTATTCCAGAAGTGCTTCATTTGTGAGAGGTGCCAAACAAGGAGTAAAAATTGCGGTAGGATTGGTTCCTGTATTTATTGTTGCAGGCTTTTTAGAATCCTTTGTTACCAGATACAGCGATATGCCCATGTGGTTAAGCTTATCCATTATAGGATTATCCTTTGCGTTTATCATCTGGTATTTTATAATTTACCCGATACGCTTAAACAATAGAGCTCAAAAATAAAAATGAACATCTCACAAGAAAATATAAATTTTAAAATAGCCCGTGATTTCGGAGAAACGTTTAATATTTCTGTGAAATTTTTACGACAAAATTTTTCTTCTTTTTTTATTTGCTTGTTATTTTTAGCCGGTCCTTTTATATTAAGTTACAGTTTAATTTTGGCTCATTACGACTCCGTTATTATCGACAAAACAGCCCTTGTAAAAGCTGGATTGCTCTATAATATTAAAATTTACAATTGGGAATACTTTTTATCATTGTTGCTACAGATCCTCTCTTATTTATCAATAATTTGCACAACCTACAGTTATATGATAGTATATAGCGAAAAAGGGAAAGGAAATTTTACGGTTGCTGATGTCGCCAAAAAAATGAATGCCCACATTGGAAAAATAACTGGAGGATTTTTATTGTATTCTTTTTTAACTACCATCTTTATAGTTGCACTGGTATATATAATAGGAATGATTGGAAACTCATCAAATTTTTTTGGTGTGCTAATGGTGATTCTAATTTTTATTGGAATTTTATTAGTAGGTCCTAATTTGCTTTGGCAAATCAATACTGTGTTTCTTGTTATACTTATAGAAAATGAAATCCCTCTAAGCGCATACGGAAGAACACGTGAAGTTATGAAAGATAATTTTTGGTGGACTTGGCTACTTGTTGTTTGTGGACTGTTTACTATTTCGCTACTTTCGGTTCTATTTTTATTACCATCCTATTTATATACCCTTATTAATTATTATGGCACTGCTGAATCTGTTCAAGAAACATCTATTCTTTATATCATTGTGTCTGCTGTATGTACATTTTTAGGAACAATTACCAATTCAATATTTTATGTCATCAGCACTTTTCATTATTACAGCCTTGCAGAAAAAAAAGATGGGAAAGGGCTATTGGAAAGAATTAATGAGATTGGCATTTCACAAAAAAACATAACCGAACAACAATTTTAAATTTTAAAAACATGAATCAAGAAAAAATTAATTTACGCCAAGTGCGTGATTTTGGAGAAACGTTTAACACTTCCATAAAGTTTATTCGACAAAATTTTAAACTTTTTATGAAATCACTTGTATTTATTGCGGGCCCATTTCTTTTAATTAGTTCTATTGCCGGGGCATTTTATCAAGCAAGCGCTATTACAATGCAAAGTCGTTTGCAGTCGGGAATAGCTTATGGTAACAATCCATTAGATGTAATTCTTGAACAATTTGGATGGACTTACTTAATATTTATTATTGCAAGCATTCTAGCAAACTTAGCCTTGGTTGGAACGGTTTATTCATATATGATAAACTATTCAGAAAAAGGCCCGGGACAATTTACTATAAATGATGTTGCCAATACATTAACAAAAAATATAGGCGGGATTTTGGGTGTGTTTTTTGGTTTAACAATATTGTTAATTATAATAATAGGACTTATTGTTGGAGTTGGAGTTGCAATAGGATTAGCCGTTCCAGGACTTGGTGTACTTTTTCTAATTGCTGCTTTTTTTGGAATGCTCATTTTATTTCCACCACTCATCTGGCAATTATCTGTTGTGTATTTAGTAAAAATGGAAGAAAATACTGGCATTTTTGAATCCTATAACAAAACCAAGGAAGTTATGAGAGGTGAATTCTGGTGGACTTGGTTAATTGTTGTTTGTAGTAGTTTTGGAATTGGATTGATAGGAATGGTTTTTTCAATCCCTCAAATTGCGTATCAAATGGTATTAACCTTTAGCAGCTTGCAAGGTGGTGAAAACGAAACCTCTATTCCATTTATTGCTGTTGCAACAGTTTGTACATTTTGCACAACATTGTTATATGGTTTCATGTATATTATCAACGGTGTACATTATTATAGTTTAGCAGAAAAAAATGACGGAAAAGGAATGATGGAAAGAATTAATGAAATTGGAGCTACTCCTAACACCAATGTTAATCAGCAATACTAAGCGAATTATTTTTTTATTGGTAGTACTACTTTTTATTTTATTAAAGAGTGGTACTGCTAATGCTTTAAGCGATTCTACAAAAACCATAATTGTTCTTTCTACTGATTCTTCAAAAATTCAAGTACGGCAATTAAATCCCATTGATCAAGAAAAACTTTTTGAAAACTCGGATTACAAATATGACCGTGTTGGCCCAGCAGCAAAAACCTGGTGGGACAGATTTAAAGAATGGATATGGAGAATGCTAGCTGAAATTTTTGGTTCCGGTGGCGGAGCTGCTACCTTAGCTGTAATACCTTACATACTTATACTGGTTGCTATTGTAGCTATTATTTTATTGGTATTAAAAAACGATATCCGTGCTGTATTTTATGGCAAAAGTGCTTCCGTGCATATTGATTTTAAAGAGTTTGAAGAAGACATTCATAAAATTAATTTTGATGAACTGATTGCCGCAGCCATTAGCAGAAATGATTATCGTAAAGCAATACGTTTACACTTTTTGAAGTTATTAAAAGAATTGACCGACAATAATTTAATTACTTGGCAAATTGATAAAACCAATAATGATTATTCGATGGAACTCTCAAACAGCAAATTCAGTAATAAATTTAAAGAACTTGCATTGCTTTACGAATACATTTGGTATGGCGATTTTCAACTGGACGAAACTAATTTCAAAAACACTATTTCAAAATTTAAAGATTTTAAAATAAAAGCATAAATGTTTAAAGGCAATAAAAAATACATTTTTATTTTAGTTCTGTGTTTCACAGGACTGATTATATTACAAGTATTTGCCCCAAAACCAATCAATTGGACTAAAACATTTCAAAAAAAAGATAATGTTCCATTTGGCACATCGGCCTTGTATGGAGCATTGCCAAGCATATTCCCTGGTCAAGAAATTAGTTCAGAATCATTTCCTATTTACAACGTACTAAATGACAAAAGTTTTTCGAACAGTAATTATATTATCATTAATGATGCATTTGAACCCGACAAATTAGACACACGTGAGTTATTGGCTTTTGCAGAAAATGGAAATTCCGTTTTTATTGCTGCTAATTATTTTTCAGAAATTTTTGCCGATACTTTAAAAATAGAAACTGATAATTATTCCGGAATCACTGAAACATTTAAAAACGACTCCATATCACTGCAACAGTTTTATAAACCATACGACAGTGCGACCATTAATTTTGTAAATCCATTGTTAAAAAGAAAGAAAGATTATGTTTACACAAAAGGAATTGAGAATAGTCACTTCACTTCGTTTGATTCAAGTAAAGCAATTGTATTAGGAACCGACTTACACAAACAAATTAACTTTATTAAAATCAATTGGGGAAAAGGTCAATTTTATTTAAGCACCGTACCGGAGGTTTTTAGCAACTATCTTTTTATAAACAGAGAAAACTACGATTATCCATACAAAGCGCTATCCTATTTACCAAACCAAAAAATTATTTGGGATGAGCATTATAAAGCAGGAAATACTCAGAAAGATAGTCCGCTAAGAGTTGTTTTTAATAATCCTGCTTTAAAAAGTGCTTACTTTGTGCTTCTACTTTCATTGCTCATGTTTATTATCATAGGAGTTAAGCGCAGACAAAGAATAATTCCTATTATTGAACCATTGAGGAACACTACCTTGGACTTTGTTGATATAGTTGGAACACTTTATTATCAAACAGGAAATCACAAAAACATAGCAGACAAAAAAATAATATATTTTTTAGAATATATTCGATCTACTTTTCAAATAAAAACAAATTTATACGATGATGTATTTATCGATCGAATCACGAATTTATCAGGAATAGAAAGACATAAAGTGCACGATTTGTTTTATTATTTTGCTGACATTAATGTAAAAACAAGCATTACACAACCGGAATTATTAAAGTTAAATAGAATGATTGAAGCGTTTCATAGGGAGAATAGAAGATAATAGACAGTTGACAATTAAAACAGTTGGCAGTTGGCAAAAAACAAACAATAAAAAAGTAGACAATAAATTCTAGTTGGTAATTAAATTAGCTGGCAAAAAAATTAAAGAAAACACAAAATACACACAGAAAACTAGTAAATAGCGAGACCTTGTAGCGAGGGTGCCTCGCTATGAAACCTCGCGACCTATGAACTAATTAACTAATGAATTAAAAAAATGGAAGAACAAGTATTTCAAAACAGAGTTGATTTAAGTGGACTACAGCAAGCTGTAACGGACATAAAAAGAGAAGTCAACAAAATAATTGTCGGGCAAGACGACATGATTGAGCTATTGATTGCAGCAATATTGGCAGACGGGCATGTTTTAATTGAAGGCGTTCCGGGTGTTGCAAAAACACTTTCAGCAAAACTGTTAGCAAGAACAATGAAAGTAGGATTCTCCCGAATTCAATTCACTCCCGATTTAATGCCTTCCGATATTATCGGGACTAGCATCTTCAATTTAAAAACCTCTGATTTTGAATTCAAGCAAGGTCCGCTTTTTTCTAACATTGTCTTGATTGATGAAATAAACAGAGCTCCTGCAAAAACACAGTCGGCATTGTTTGAAGCGATGGAAGAACGACAAATCACTGTTGATGGAAAAACATATCCTTTGGCTCCTCCATTTATCGTTTTAGCAACACAAAATCCAGTTGAGCAGGAAGGAACTTACAGATTGCCGGAAGCACAATTGGATAGATTTTTATTTAAGATTGAAGTAGATTATCCAAAATTAGAAGACGAAACAAAAATCATTGCCGACTATCATGCAAGAAAAAATGCAATTGATATCAATTCGGTAGAAGGTGTTATGAATGCATCAGAAGTAAAAAATTACAGAGAAAAAGTTGGGAGCATTCACATTGATGCAAACCTAATTTCATACATCGCAAAAATTGTAAATCAAACCAGAAACAATTCTTCATTGTATTTAGGTGCTTCTCCACGTGCATCCTTAGCAATTTTAACAAGCTCAAAAGCAATTGCTGCAATGCGAGGCAGAGATTTTGTCACCCCTGACGATATAAAATTTGTTGCAACACATGTTTTAAAACATCGCGTAATTTTAACTCCTGAAAAAGAAATGGAAGGAATTACAACAAAAGATGTAATCAAAGGAATTATTGAAAAGATTGAAGTTCCAAGATAGTCGCGAGGTTTCATAGCGAGGCACCCTCGCTACAAGGCCTCTTCATTCATTGGTTCACTTGTTTGCTGGTTCATAAATAATTTTGGGTGAGAGACTTGTTAAAAGTCAATTTCCAATAGCTGTAAATATTAAACAACCCTGAAGGGGTTAAATATGAATAACAGAAAATAAAAATCA
>CAYWAV010000003.1:0-12356 GCA_964456225.1 uncultured Chitinophaga sp.
TAACTCTGTTATATGTGCAACTAATATACGAAAAACTTCCCCAATACACCTACCCTTGGTTGGCTTTGTGCAACTTCATTATCCGTTTCTAAACGGGTATGCTTACTTAAACTTATTTCAATTCGCTAATTTGCTAACTCTATGCAACATGAAAATATTTATGACAGCAAAAACAACAACAACATAACCTAAGGTGTTATAATGTTCAAGCGGACTGAATTTTGTTTTTTGAACAACTATCATTCCTCCAATGATAGAAGCAATTCCTCCAGCCAATTGTTGAAGCGATGAATTGATGCTCATGAATGCTCCTCTGTCGTGCATTTCTGGAAGTGCAGTTACCAAAGCCATTGATGGTACCATTCGTCCCATAATTCCAATCATCATTGTAATGTTTACAATAATTACAATCCACAATGGAGTTGGACCCATGTTGGTATAAATCACTACTACAAGAATCATCCAGATGGAAGCAAAGGTGAAGATGGTCATCTTGTTTAATTTATCACTCATTTTTCCAATAATTGGCATAACAAGTAAGGTTGCAACTCCTGCAACCATAAATAAGATAGGAAGTTGTTCGTTGGTGATTTTTAAATTGTTGATTGCAAATGCACTTCCCCAAGGCATCATCATAAATCCGCCCAAAGAAAGTAGGGCAGTAGTTGCAAAACCAATTCTATAGTTTCTGTTTTTAATGGTGTTCCAAAGATGGAGAAATGGATTTTTTTCTGTGATGTTATTTAAATGCTCTGTAATAGGTTGCATTTTTAATGTAAGGATGGCAAGAACAATAGTAGCCATTCCAACAATCATAAAAAACGGACTTTCCCATCCCCAATGATTGGAAAGGTATAAGCTAATTGGAATTCCCAATACCTGACTTGCGCCAAAGCCCATTTGCATAAATCCCATTACTCGTCCGCGTTGTTGAATTGGGAAAAGATCAGCAACAATCGCCATAGAAATAGAACCAATCACACCACCGAATAGTCCAGTGATAATTCTTGCTGCTAGTAACATTTGGTAGTTGTTTGACAATCCACAAAATAAGGTTCCTAAAATAAAACCGATGTAAAAAAATAGAAGTAATTTTTTTCTGTCAAATCTGTCAGCAAATCCTGCTGTTAATATTCCTGAAAAGAATGCACTTATCGCATAGGCTCCAACAGATATTCCAAACTGTGTTGTAGTGAGATCCATTTGTTTCATAAGCATGTCGCCCAATGGCGACATTACCATGAAATCGAGTACAACTGTGAATTGTGTTAATGCTAATAATGTAATTGCTAATTTTTGGTGAGAGGTAAATTTTATTTTGTCTGACTGAGTTGGTTTCATATTTTTAATTGTATTCTAATTGCTTCTGTAACTCCATTAGGACTGTCATCCCGTGCTACGACACGGGATCTTTATGTCGCTAAACGTGTGTCATTTGATTGTGCTCCCAATCGTGAGCTAAATCAACCATTTCAGAGTTCATTTCTTTTATCAAATCAATTTTCCAACTGCGTTTCCATATTCTTTCAATTGTTTTTCTCTTCGAATTGCTTGTGTTATTTCATTATGGATTTCATAATAAACAAGATCAAAAACATTGTACTTTTTTGTAAACCCTTCAGAAGTTCTACTTTTATGCTCTGAAACTCTCCTTTCTAAGTCATTAGTAATCCCAATGTAAAAAACTGTTCGATTCTTATTTGAAAGGATATAAATGTATGCTCTATTTAGATTCATGTGGTTTTCTAATTAACAGATCCCGTGTCGCGGCACGGGATGACGATTGGGAGAGTGTCATCACTCCGAAATTATTCATTTAAAGTATTATACAGTTTCATTCGTCTGTTAATATAGTACAAATATATGTTAATTTTTGTTATGGAAACTTTGAAATCAAAAAATGTTTCCATAGTTTTGTGTCCTAATAAAATAAGCGAATGGCTTCAGGTTTACGAATTCTTATAATAGGTTTAGTGTTGGTTTTGCTCGACCTGTATTTCTATCAATCCATAAAAATGTTATTGGCAAACAGTTCTCCTTTTAAAAGGAATCTGGCTTTTTATTCTTATTGGGGTTTTACCATGTTCTCGTTATTATTGTTTTTAGTTCCAACCGTTTTTACGTTTAACGATCTTCCAAAATTTATCAGAATCTATGTTTTTGCATTTGTAGTAATGGTCATTATTTCGAAATTAATAGGAACCACTTTCGTTTTATTGGATGATGTGATTCGCTTATTTCGTTGGGTTGCAAGTTATTTTACAAAACCTGCAGCAATTGTTTCCAATGAAATAGCGGTGAATTCTCATGCGATTTCCCGTTTAAAGTTTTTGAATTACGTGGCTGTAGGAATGGCTGCTATACCTTTTGCGAGTTTCATTTACGGAATGGTGAAAGGTGCATTCGATTATAAAGTGCATAAAGTAAAAGTGATATTACCCAATCTGCCTTCTGAATTCAATGGATTAAAAATTGTTCAGATCTCCGATATACATTCGGGAAGTTTTGTTTCAATCAATCCTCTGGAAGCTGCAGTGAAAATAATTATGGAACAAAATGCAGATGTTATTTTCTTTACTGGAGATTTGGTAAACAACGAATCCAAAGAAGTGCTTCCTTTTATAGATGTATTGAAGAAAGTGCAAGCGCCAATGGGCGTGTACAGCACACTTGGCAATCACGATTATGGCGATTACATCACTTGGGAAAGTCAAGCTGCTAAAAATCAGAATTTAAAAGATTTAAAACAAACACATGCAGCAATGGGATGGAAATTAATGATGAACGAACATGTTGCACTTAAAAAAGGTGATGCAGAAATTGCTGTCATCGGTATTGAAAACTGGGGAGGTAATTTGAATTTTCCGAAGTATGGAGATATGAAAACAGCACACGCAGGAACAGAAAAATATCCTGTTAAACTTTTATTATCGCACGATCCTTCACATTGGAACATGCAAGTAACAGAAGAGTTTAAAGATGTGGACATTACATTTAGCGGTCATACACACGGCTTTCAATTCGGAATTGAAATTCCTGGATTAATAAAATGGAGTCCATCTCAACTTGTTTATAAGCAATGGGCTGGTTTGTATTCCAAAGACAAACAACATTTGTATGTGAATCGAGGATTAGGATTTTTGGGATATCCTGGTAGAGTAGGTATAATGCCGGAGATTACGGTAATGGAACTATTTAATGCTTAGGCATGAGTAATTCTCATCGCTACGTCATTCCGTGCCGCGACACGGAATCTGCTTATTAGAACTTCCTGCCTCTTTCATTAGATCCTGTGTCGGAGCAAGGGATGAGACTTCGAAATGGAAACGTTGTTATTAATAATCCTAAATCTTACATTTGTGAAATGGCAGACGCTCTCAAAGATATGTTCTCAAAAAAATTCTATGAGCGATTGGCTCTTGAATTAAATAAAGCAGATAAAAATATTCATCCCCATAAGTTTGTTAAAGATGTTACCAAAGGATTAGATGCACTTTCCTTGAATCAACGAATGCGAAATACATCGGTGGTTTTGAAACAACATCTTCCAACTGATTATAAAAAATCAATCAACACCTTATTTAAAGTTGTCCCAGAGTTTAAAGGTTTTTATACTTCTCTTTTGTTTCCTGATTTCGTTGGACAATATGGTCACGATGATTATGACCAATCCATGGAAGCATTAAAATATTTTACTCAATTTGGTTCTTCTGAATTTGCTATCCGTGAATTTTTGAAAAGAGATTTAAAGAAAACATTAGCGGTCATGAAAAAGTGGTCGCTTGATAAAAATCATCACATTAGAAGATTATCGAGTGAAGGAAGCCGTCCACGCTTGCCTTGGTCATTTAATTTGGATGAAATTGCAAAAAATCCCCTGCTCACTCAACCCATTTTAGAAGCATTAAAAACCGACAAAGAATTATACGTTAAAAAATCGGTAGCCAATCATTTGAATGACTTTTCTAGAATCAATCCGGAATGGATGTTGAAAGTTGTCAACTCTTGGGATAGAAAAAATGAAGATACGGCTTGGATTGTAAAACATGCAAGTCGTACATTGATTAAGAAAGGAGATCAAAGATCGTTAGCAGTGTTTGATTATGAGAAGAATGCAAAATTGAAAATTGAAAATTGGAAAATTGGAAAGTTGAAAATTATGTTGGGGGATAATTTTTCATTTTCATTTGATATTGTTTCAGAGAAAACAAAATCTCAAAAATTGGTGATTGATTACGCTATTCATTATCAAAAAAAATCCGGTGAACTTGCTCCTAAAGTCTTTAAGTTAAAAGACCTCGAGCTCAAACCCAAAAAAACGGTTGCAATATCAAAATCTCATCGCTTTATGGATTTTACTACCCGCAAACATTATCCAGGAAAACATGCTGTTGAGATTATGGTGAATGGGAAGTCTTATGGTAAGAAGGAGTTTGTGTTGGTTGGGTAGGCCTCAGCCCCGGCCCCTATCCTTGCTCAAGGAGAGGGGAGTCGCTCCGTAAATTAGAATCCAGAATAATTCCTACTTTTACTTCGTGAACTCAAAAGTATTTCAAGTCCTTCAATACATTCTTCTCCTAGCGGTTGGTGTTTCTCTTTGTATCCTCTTTTTTAACACACTTGATTTCGAAGCCTTAAAAGCAAAGGTTATCAATGGAAATTTTTCTTGGTTTTATGTTGTGATGTTTGTTTCTGTAATGGTATATGTATTCAGAACACTTCGCTGGCAAATGTTAATTCGTTCCATCGGACATGAAACAAAATTTCTGAATGCTTTCTCAGCGTTATCAATCAGTTATTTTGTGAGTTTTATTGTTCCTCGTTTGGGCGAAGTAACCCGTTGTTTGTCGGTAAAGAAACAACATAACATTCCATTCATGCAATTGCTGGGAACTGTTATCATCGAACGCATTGTGGATGTAATAAGTCTGGTGATTCTTTTATGCCTAACACTTGTTTTGCAGTTTGATCAAATTGTGGAATTTATGCAAGCGAATGTGTTTTATCCCATCTATGAAAAATTAGTCCTGGAAATTATTGCTGGCAATATTACTGTTTTGATTATTGCTTGTTCAGTTATGCTTCTTAGCATTTGTTTGTTCTTCTATTTTAGAAAATACATTCGTGAGCGTTCTCCAAAATTAGTTGTAAAGTTTATTGAAGGCTTAAAAGAAGGAATCACCAGCGTTTCGAAATTGAAACAGAAAAAACTTTTTATTCTCTATACTTTTTTGATTTGGGTGTGTTATTATCTGATGACGTATTTTTGGTTTTTTGTTTTTGAGGAAACAAGTGTGCTTACTTGGGGCGCTTGCCTTTCTATTTTAACAATAGGAACCATTGGGCGCTCCGTGCCAATTCAAGGCGGTGGAATGGGAGCGTATCACTTTTTAGTAACGAGTGTTGTTGTGTTGTATGGTTTATCAGAAACTTGGGGAAAAGATTTGGCAACTTTGATTCATGCGGGACAAACATTTTTCACGTTTGCAATGGGCTTGGTAGGTTTGTTGATTTTCTTTGTGAGCTACTGGAAAAGGGAACGCGGATGACACAGAAAAAAGGGATTAAAAAAGATTTTTATTTTTGACGACCTAATTCCTTCATCACCAACCTCGCTCTTGCATGAAATCCAATAGTAGTTTTCGGCAACTGGTCTTCAATAGCCGCTTTTAATTCAGGAATTAATTCAGGATGCACTTTCGCAATGTTTCCAATGCATTGTAGTGAAAATACTTTTATAGCCAAGGTTTCATCGCTGGAAAGAATATTGTCGAAACATAAATTGATCAATTTTCCTTGAAGTTTTTCAGGAATTTTATGTGATGCTAAAACGTTTAACATTCCTCTTTTTATACCTGCTATTTTAAAACTTTGGACAGTATCAATAAATAATTTCAAGTAAGGTTTTAATAGTTCCGGGTGTTTGTTATTTACCACAGCCAATAGCCACGCAGCTCTTTGTGGTAAAGGTGCTTTTTCGTTGTAAATGATTTCAATTATTTTTTTGAATTCAACAGCATTGTTTCCAATTGCCTTCGCAATTTTATCGGTATTGGAACGGGAATGTTCTTTTGAAAGTTGAGATTGGTAATTCATAGTCGAACGCACATTAGTAAACGTCATCCCGTGCTACGACAAGGGATCTCATTAATGTTAGCAGCAGCAATTAGCAGATGCCGTGTCGCAGCTCGGCATGACATTTCATTGGAGTAAATTCTTTCAGGAATTCTATTTCAACTCCGGCATAGTATATTTTCTTCCTTTGTTTTGTTCTTTCAAATAATCCATTAGAGGAGCAAAATAATCCAACATTGCTTTTGCGCTCAATTCACTTCCTGTTTTATCTTTTAATAATTGTCGCCAATCAGCACTTGCTCCGGGCTTCATTAATGATCCAATGAATTCACCCACTTCTTTGTTTCCATAATAATTGGTAGCGTGAGGATCCTGGTGTAAAATGTTTTTAGAAATATGGTCGTGTACCTGAAACAACAATACAAACGATAATGCATAATCGTAATATTGTGCCGCATCGTTATTAATATGTGTTTTTGTAGCAGCATCACAAAATTCTTCTCCGCGGATTGTTGGAGGAGCAATTCCTTGATATTGAGCTGCCAGTTCCCACCAACGTTTGTTAAATTGGTCAGCAGGCAAGTTGTTTGCATAAATGTCGTGTTCGAACATACTCATCGTTCCTGTGCTGAATGGAATAAATACTACATAGTTCAATGCTTCCTTCAAAAGTGTTTGCATTTCATCTGATTTTGAATTTTTAGGAATCAGATTTAAGTTTTCCATAAATGGTTTTTGCATTGCAGCCATTCCCATCAAACTTCCCAATGCTTCGTGATAAGCACGGTTTGCACCCTCTCGCAATAAGTTTGGAACTTCAGGATTGCTATAAGATAAATAATAATAAATATGTCCCAATTCGTGATGTGATGTTTCATACCATTCGCTGTTTGGAACAGCACTCATTAAACAACGCACATCTTGATCGTAATCCATGTGCCATGCCGAAGCGTGATTGTTCTTTTTATACTTTGCATCTTTCGGAGCGGGGTAGAGGTCAGATTTTTCCCAGAACGATTTTGGTAATTCAGGAAAACCGATACTCATATAAAAACGTTCTCCTTGTTTAACAATCCACTCTGCATCTTTTGTTTTTAAGGCACTGTCCAAATTAATTCCTTTAACTTCTACTAAGCTTCCCCAATCTTGTCCCCAACGGTTGGGCAACCATTGTGCTGGTAACAAATCCGGAACTTCTTTTACGGCATATTTTTTAGCGTATTCATAACGCGCATAGGTATGAAGTTCTCTAAACAAGGGAGCTAATTCTTTGTTGAACTTTTGTAACAGCTCAATCATTTCCTGAGTGGTCATTCCATAATCAGAAACTTGGTATTCAAAATAATCTTTATAACCCAAACCCTGAACCGTTTTGTTACGCAAATCACGTAAATTCACCAAACCCGCTTTTAATCCTTTACCAACTTCCTTACTTGCTTCCCAAGCTTTCAAACGTTTTGCCATGTTTGTTTCGTGTGATAAAATGCCATCAATATCATTTGTTGAAACCGATTTCCCATCTATCTTGAAATCATATCCAAACATATCTGCATTTTGCTTTGTCTCAGCTTTAATACGCTCCTTCACAACATCCTGAATCGTTTCTGGATTGTTAGCCGCTTTGTACATGATGCTTTTCAATTGCTTTACTTGAATTGGAGTTAACTTGTCTTTCTGAGCTAAGAACTTTGTTGCTGTTTCTATATTTTCCTTGCTTCCAGTATATTTTGCGGCTTCTTCTTGTGCAGTGTTTACAGCATTTGGAGTAATGGTATCTCCTTCAACAATATGTGTATTGGCTTTCCAATCAGCTTCATTGCTGATGATGCTCAACGCTTGGTATTTTTTATTGTATCCGTCCAAGAAAGTCTGAACGCTATCTTGCAGAGCTTTGTTAGCATTCTCATCTGTTTTTGCTGAGTCGCTTCCGCAAGAGTATATAAATAGAGAAGCAGATAATAGAAAGACAATTTTTTTACTCATTTTTGCCGTTTTTTTTATGGAATTCTTGAATACGCTGTATTTCATTTTATTGTGTTTTTTAATTGGGTAGCAAATGTAGTAAAAACTTATCTTTACATCATTATGTCAACTCACAAGCAAAAAGCAATCATAGTCGGACCTGCATTTCCTTTACGGGGTGGGATTGCCAATTTTAATGAAGCTTTGTGCAGAGCAATGAATGCTGATGGCATCGATACAAAAATCATCTCGTTTTCTCTTCAATATCCAAGTTTTTTATTTCCCGGGAAAACCCAGTTCGATAAAGGGAAAGGGCCGAAAGATATTCACATTGAAACAAAAATCAATTCGATCAATCCTTTTAATTGGATAAAAGTAGCTTCACAAATTAAAAAACAAAAACCAGATTTTGTAATTTTTCGATTCTGGCTTCCTTTTATGGGTCCGTGCTTAGGAACCATTGCCGGTCTAATAAAAAGTGGAACAAACATTAAAGTAATTGCGATAACGGATAATGTGATTCCGCATGAAAAACGTTTTGGCGACAGAGCATTTACAAAGTATTTTATCAAACGTTGTGATGGATTTATCGCAATGTCGCAAGCGGTGTTGAACGATTTAAAAGAATTTACTTCAACGGATAAAAAATCATTTTTACCACATCCCATTTATGATATTTTCGGAGAAAAAGTAAGTAAATTGGAGGCTTTGCAGAAGCTAGGATTGAATTCAAACGATAAACACCTCTTGTTTTTTGGCTTTATCCGTAAATACAAAGGCTTGGATTTGTTGCTGGAAGCTATGGCTGATGAGAGAGTAAAGGAATTGAATGTGAAGCTGATAGTGGCAGGAGAATATTATGAAGACGCAGCTCCTTTCAATGAAATTATCCGTAAAAATGGTTTGGAGCCGAACATTATTCTAAAAACAGAATACATCCATGCTGATGATGTACGCTATTATTTTTGCGCAGCAGACATGGTTACACAACCCTACCGAACAGCCACTCAGAGTGGAGTTACACAAATTGCGTATCATTACGAGCGACCAATGTTGGTGACCAATGTGGGCGGTTTGCCAGAAATAGTTCCTCACAACAAAGTAGGCTATATAACCGAAATTTCTTCCAAATCCATTGCGGATTCCATTGTTGATTTCTATACCAATAATAGAGAACAAGAATTTACCTCAAATACCGTTATAGAAAAGAAGCGGTTCTTATGGAGCAGTTTTGTGGATGGCTTAAGGGATTTGCATAAGCGTTTATAGCTAGAAAGCTCCCCCTCAATTAATGGCGAGGCCTTGCTCGCCATCGCGAGTAAAACCTCGCGACCATTTCCCTAATTAACTCATTATTGGCTTAATATTTGAAAACACCTTCTTAAATTTTCGTACTTTTGTACCTGAATTAGTTCATAAAAAGCGATAAATTACTCATGTATCTTTTTTCGCTTTTTACGTTACAGTAAAAACTAATACTTAATGCTATGAAAAAACCGTTTTTAATCGTTTTTGGAATTTTACTTTCAGCTACTCTTTTTGCTCAAACAGCACCAAATGTAACAGATGCTGCAGGTAAAAAACAAGGTCATTGGATTAAGGTTGATGAAGATAAAAAGAAAATCTACGAGGGAAATTTCGTGAACAATATTCCGGTTGGAACCTTCACCTATTTCTATGATACAGGTACTCCTTGGTCCATTTCTGTTTTTTCAAAAAATGGAACCGTTGCCAGAGCTAAAATGTTTGATGCTGGTGGAAAGTTAACTGGAGAAGGAAAATTTGTAAACGAGAAAAAAGATAGCACCTGGAAATTCTACAATCAGGAAGGCAAACTGTTATCAGATGAAGTATATGTAAATGGAACGAAGAATGGTACTGCTAGAGTTTATTATTCAAACGGACAAATTGCTGAAGAAAAAATATGGAAGAACGGAGTGTTGGAAGGTCCATGTAAAAAATACTTTGAAGGCGGACAACTAAAATATTCAGGTGGCTATGCAAAAAATAAAGTAGAAGGGAAAGTAATTTATTACTACGGTTCTGGAAAGGTTGATGCTGAAGGATTGTATTTGAATGATGTAAAAAATGGACCATGGAAATATTTTAAAGAAGACGGAACTTTGTTGCGTACCGACACCTATCAATATGGTAAAATGACCGAAACGACTGATAAGAATAAGAACAGAGACGTTATCACAAAAGAGCAACAAGCAGAAGAAAAAAAGAAATCACAACAGTTTGAATTGAAAGATCCGCATTCAGAAAATTATCGCGGAGAATATTAAATGAGCAAAAAAGGAAAAGTATTATTGGCAATGAGCGGTGGAATTGATAGTTCCATCGCTGCTTTGTTATTACACGAGCAAGGATATGAAGTGGTTGGTATAACCATGAAAACATGGGATTACGCATCTTCAGGAGGAGCAACGAAAGAAACAGGTTGTTGCAGTTTGGATTCTATCAATGATGCGAGAATGCTTGCAGTGAATCTTGGTTTTCCACATTTTATTTTAGATATCCGTCAAGAATTCGGAAATTATATCATCGATAATTTTGTAGAAGAGTACATTGCAGGTCGAACGCCCAATCCATGTGTATTATGCAACACACACATTAAATGGGAAGCGTTATTGAAACGTGCTGATATGCTGGAATGCGATTTTATAGCAACCGGACACTACGCTCGTATTCGTGAAGAGAATAATCGTTTTATTGTTTCCAGAGGTTTGGATACCAATAAAGATCAATCGTATGTGCTTTGGGGCTTGACTCAAGAAAGTTTGAAACGTACTATTTTTCCTTTGCAGAATTTTCGTAAATCGGAAATCAAACAGATGGCAATTGATAATGGCTATGTTGATTTGGCAAACAAAAGCGAGAGTTATGAAATCTGTTTTGTACCCGATAATGATTATCGTGGTTTTCTAAAACGTAAAATAGATGGCTTGGAAGAGCGTGTTGCAGGCGGTGATTTTGTTGACAGGACAGGTCGTGTTTTAGGGAAACACAAAGGCTATCCTTTTTATACAATCGGTCAGCGTAAAGGATTAGAAATTGCAGTTGGTGAACCGTTGCATGTTCTTGAAATTCTTCCGGAGACAAATACTGTTGTGTTGGGAACCAAAGAAGATTTAGAACAACAACAAATGATTGTAGGAAAATACAACCTGATTAAATATGCTTCAATTCCGGATAGTATGGAATTGCTTACTAAAATTCGATACAAAGATGCCGGTTCAATGGCAACCGTTTCTCATAAAGACGATAAACTAAATGTATTGTTTCATAATACTGTATCAGCTGTTGCACCTGGGCAATCAGCTGTGTTTTACGAAGGCGAAGATTTAGTTGGTGGTGGCATCATTGAGCGCCAGAAGCTCATTCTATAATTTTTTCGAAGAGCAATTTATCTCGCATCGTCATCCCGTGCCACGACACGGGATCTCCTATTTACGGAGAGACGACAAACAACGGGGAGATGCCGTGTCGGGGCAGGGCCTGACGACTCATAAAGGATTCTTTTCTTCAAATCACATTATTTCCTTTTCCCAACAATATTCCTTAACTTAGCTGATGATTAAATTTTAACAAATGCAAAAAATCATCAGCTTCTTTTTTGTCTTGCTTATAGTCGTTTCTGGGAATCATTCTTGTAAAAAAGAAAAAGATCCTGATCCAGATATGGGCTACAATTATTTTCCAAATCAAGTTGGGAAATACGTGATTTACGATGTCGATTCTTTTTACTACAACGATTTTAATGTTCCTTTAACCATAGATACATTCAAATTCCAGGTAAAAGAGAAAATTCAATCTACCTATTTGGATAACCAAAATCGTACTACACTTCGCTTGGAGCGTTACGTTCGTTTCTACAATCTTTTGGTTCCTTATAGTTCTATGCCTTGGGTGCTCCGCGATGTATGGGCAGCAAACAGAACGGCTACAACAGCTGAAAAAGTTGAAGAGAATGTGCGTTACATTAAACTGGCATTTGCAGTAAAACAGGATCAGACTTGGAATGGAAATGCACAAAACATTTTAGGCGAACAAACCTATTCATATACATTTATTAACCAGCCAAGAACAATAGGAGACACTTCATTTGATTCGGTATTGCAGGTAAATCAATTGGATGAAGCATCTATTATAAATAAAAGATATTCTATTGAGAAGTATGCAAAACGTACAGGTTTGATTTATAAACAAGTAATTGATATTGAGTCGCAGCCTAATTCAGCTTGGTATAATTCTACATTGTTCCCTTTTGGAAGTGATTCTATAGCCGCATTTTTAGCGCAACCAATTATGACTCG